>JACDGB010000239.1 GCA_013815485.1 Rubrobacter sp. | reverse complement strand
CACGTCGCCACGCCGGGCCCCGATGGCGAACACCTCAAGTTCAGCCAGACCAAGCCCCGCCACACCACGCAGTTGGGCTCCTGAGAACGGCTTGGCCGGACGGGACGAGCAGCAGCCGGGAACCGGGGCGCTGTGGCGGGCGCTTGCTTTCTTGCGCTCGTACAAGCGGGAGAGCATCGGGGCCGCCGTGGCGCTCATGCTGGTCTCGGGGGCGAACCTTCTGGCGCCGCTCCTCGTGGGACGAGCCATTGACGACGGCATCGCTCAGAGACGCCCCGACGTCTTGTTCGTCGTGGTCGGGGGACTCGTCGGGGTGGCGTTGGCTCGGGGGCTGTTCACGTTCTTGCAAGGGTATCTGGCGGAGCGGGCATCGCAGGGGGTCGCCTATGACCTGCGGGACGCGCTCTTCGAGCGGATAGAGCGGCTGTCCTTTAGCTACTACGACAGGGTGCAGACTGGTCAGCTCGTCCAGCGCATCACCAACGACGTGGAGCAAGTGCGGAGCTTCGCTGGCTCCGGAGTCGTCCAACTCGCAAACGCCTTCGTCATGCTCTTCGGCGCCGCCGCGCTGCTCTTCTATCTGGACCCTACCCTCGCGCTCGTGGCGCTGGCGGTCGTGCCCTTGATCGCGCTTCTCCTCGTCCGGTTCGTGCGTCTCATCCGGCCTCTCTTCCAGCAAGTCCAGCAGACGCTCGGACGGCTGAACAGCGTATTGCAAGAAGACCTTTCGGGGGTGCGCGTGATCCGAGCCTTCGCCCGCGAAGACTACGAAACAGCTCGCTACGGTGCCGTGAACGACGAACTACTGGACAAAAATCTCCAGACAGTGCAAGTCTTCTCCAACAACTTCCCGTTCGTCTTCCTGCTCGCCAACCTGGGCACGCTCGCCATCGTCTGGTTCGGCGGCTGGCAGGTCATAAACGACCGGCTCTCCATCGGGGAACTGGTGGCGTTCAACACCTTGCTCGGGTTCATGCTATTCCCGATCCTGACGATTGGCTTCCTCTCGGCGAACATCTCTCGCGCCGGCGCCTCGGCCAACCGGGTATTCGAGGTACTCGACGCTCCGCTCGAAGTCACGGACAAACCGGACGCCCATCCCCTGCCCCCCATCCACTGCCGCGTCGAGTTCGACGGCGTCTCGTTCCGGTATCCGGGGAGCGGGCGCGAGGTCCTGAGCGACATCAACTTCGCCGTCGAGCCAGGTAGCACGGTCGCCATCCTGGGCACCACGGGATCCGGCAAGTCCACGCTCGTCAACCTACTTCCACGTTTCTACGACGTGACGAATGGCGCGGTTCGCCTCGACGGGCATGACGTGCGCGACGTGACGCTCTCCTCTTTGCGGTCCCAGATCGGGATAGTCCTCCAGGAAGCCCGACTGTTCTCCGGGACGGTGCGCGACAACATCGCCTTCGGCAAACCGGACGCCACCGAGGATGAAGTACGGGCGGCGGCCGAGGCCGCGCAGGCGGGAGATTTCGTACATGCGTTGCCCGAAGGCTACGGGACGGTCATCGGGGAGCGGGGCGTCGGGCTCTCAGGCGGTCAGCGACAGAGGATCGCCATAGCGAGGGCGCTGCTCGTGGACCCGCGCCTGCTCATCCTCGACGACAGCACCTCCGCCGTGGACGCGGAGACGGAGGCGGCCATTCAGGAGACCCTCGACCATTTGATGCGCGAGAAGCACCGGACGGTGTTCGTTATCGCGCAGCGGATCTCCACGGTACGCGACGCCGACCTCATAATCATCGTGGACGAAGGCACCATAGCGGCGATGGGCACGCACGAGGAACTAAGACGCGACAGCGAATTGTACAACGAGATCCTGGGTTCGCAGCTCGTGGCCGAGCCGGTCGCCGCTGGCGGGACACCGGATAGCACGAGAGGAGACACGCCATGACCGAGACCCACAATGCGGAAGATAGGATCTCCTTCCTCTGTGGCCTGCGCGCCGTCCGTAGCTTTCGCCCCGAACCCGTGCCGCAAGATGTGGTGGACGACGTTTTGGAGGTCGCCCGTTGGTCGGGCAGCGCCGGCAACAAGCAGCCGTGGGAGATTTTGGTGATCCGAGACCCCGAAACGCTCGGCGCGCTCGCCGATGTCGAGGGCTACGCAGGGCATCTAGCGGGCGCTCCTCTGGGCATCGTGCTGGCGATGGCCGGCGAACGCCCCGAACAGGCGGCGTACGACGAGGGCCGTCTCACCGAGCGGATCATGCTGGCCGCGTGGGCGCACGGGGTCGGCTCCGGCATCGGCTGGATCGTGGGCTCCGGCAGAGAAGCCGCCAGGGAGCTTCTAAAGATTCCTTCCGGTCGCATGGTGCGCACCGCCATCTCCCTCGGCTATCCGGACGAGACAGCACGCCGCCCTCGCAGCCGAGCCGGTCAGGCACACAAACCACTCTCCGAGATCGTCCACGAAGAGCAGTACGATAGGAACCCCGGATGAGCGATTCATTCGACGACGAAACGCTCCAGCTTCTCGACGAAATCGAAGAGATCCACGTCGAGACCCGGCGAGAACAAGACGCTCCCGAGCATCGCACGATCATCTGGGTGATGGTCGTGGACGGCGAAGTGTTCGTGCGCTCGGTGCGCGGTCCCCGAGGCCGCTGGTACCAGGAGATCTCGGCGAACCCGGAAGGCGCGCTGCACGCCGGGAACCATCGCATCCCGGTGCGCGCCGCTCATGCCACGGACGACTCCACGGTGGAGGCAGTCAGCGAAGCTATCCGGGGCAAATACGAAGAAGCCTGGCCTGGTCCGACCGCGGGGATGTTGCGTACAGAAACCCTGCCAACGACCCTGAAGCTATTGCCCGTTTAGGAGATGGGGATGCCGAGGTTCGTGATCCAGGAGCATTTTGCGAGGAGCCATCATTTCGACCTGCGCCTCGAAAGGGATGGCGTCCTCGTCTCCTGGGCCGTCCCCAAAGGCATGCCGACGGACACGAAGACGAACCGGCTCGCCATGCGCGTGGATGACCACGACCTCTCGCACCTGGATCTAGTGGATGAGACACCGGTGGAGGGCATCCCCGGCGCGGTGAGGAAGAGCATCTGGGACCGGGGCACGTACGAGGCCGAGGAATTCGGGGACGACATGGTGATCGTGGCTCTCAGCGGAGAGTGTCTCGACGGACGGTACGCGATCTTCCGCGCCGGTAAGAACTGGCTGGTCCACAAGATGAAGCCGTCCGAGGAGGACAGCGATTAGAAGCATACAGTCAATCGCCGGAACACCGCGGGAGAAGGCGGCGGATCGCACCACGACCGCGCGGCGTCTTGGCTCGGAGCTTGCGCCGTATACAAAGACATTATCCTGGGTGTTCGTGCTGGTCGTGCTTGGAGGGGTTTCGCAGGCGGGCGGGCCGTGGTTGATCGGGCGCGCTATAGACCAGTTTATCCTGCCCGGAGACGCCGCCGGCCTCAGCCGCACGATGCTCTTTCTGCTCGGCGTCTACTTGCTCGGGACGTTCGCCTCGCGCGGGCAAGTCTACGGGGTGGGCTCCGTCGCGCAACGTCTGCTGGCCTCGATGCGCCGGCGCATCTTCGACCGGATCCAGCACCTCCCTCTGAGGTACTTCGACCGACGGCCCATCGGCGACTTGATGAGCCGCGTCACCAACGATGTGGATACCCTCAACCAGCTCTTCTCGCAGGGTCTCACGCAACTACTCGGCTCGCTCTTCAGCCTCATCGGCATCCTGGTTGCGATGCTCTTCTTGCAATGGAACCTCGCGCTGGCGTGCTTTGCGATCATCCCGATCATGTTCCTCACGACAGCCTACTTCGCCCGCCGGGCCAGAAAGGCTTTCCGGCTCACCCGTGAGACGGTCGGGGACGTCACCGCCGGGCTACAGGAGGACATAGTCGGGGTGCGCGAGGCACAGGCGTTCGACCGGACGGAGAGAAATATCGTGCGCTTCCGGGAACGCAACGCCGCCAACCGCGACGCCAACGTGCAGGCCGTCGCCATCACCTCGGCCTTCTCCCCCGCCATAGACGTACTCTCGACCCTGGCGACCGCATTGGTCATCGGGTACGGTGGATATCTGGTCTTCGCGGGCACGCTCTCGGTCGGGGTATTGACGGCGTTTTTGATCTACGTGCAGCAGTTCTTCCGTCCGATACAGCTCGTCTCCCAGGTCTACACCCAGGCCCAATCCGCCCTCGCCGGCGCGGAGCGTATCTACGAGATCCTGGACGAGGACC
>JACDGB010000238.1 GCA_013815485.1 Rubrobacter sp. | reverse complement strand
CCTGTGAGCGAGTCGCCCGTGATCTCTTCGAGAAGAGACTCGGCCCGGTATTCGGCTGGCACTACGTCCACCCGAAGGCCGAGAGCGTAAATCCTCTCCGCCGTCGCTGGTCCGATGGCCGCGACCTTCGCCCCACGCGGCACGGCGCGCAGATCCAACCCGTGGTGCCTTAATCGCTCCACGAAAGCATCCACGCCGTTCACGCTCGTGAAGACTAGCCAATCGAACGAGTCGAGTGCGTGGATGGCGTCATCCAGCGGCCCGAAGTCCTCCGGCGACGCTATCTCGATGGTCGGGAACTCCACGGCCTCCGCGCCCAGAGCCTCCAGTTCAATGGACAACTCTCCGGCCTGAGCCCGCGCCCGGGTCACGACGATCCTCCGCCCGAAAAGCGGCCTTCTCTCGTACCAATCGAGACCCGCCTCCCGGAGGTTAGCTACCTCCCCGACGATAGTTATGGCGGGCGGCTTGAGCCCGGCTTCCGCGACGCGCTCCGCTATATCTTCGAGCGTGCCCGTGATGGTTCGTTGCTCGGGGAGGCTGCCCCACCGGATCACGGCGACCGGCGTATCGGGATTCTTGCCGGCGGAGATGAGGGAAGTGGAGATCTCCGCCAGACGCCCGACGCCCATGTACAGCACGAGCGTGTCAGCCCCGTTCGCAAGCCTCGTCCAGTCCACGTCCTGATGGCCCTTCGCGGGGTCCTCGTGCCCGGTCACGAAGGCGACGCTCGTTGCTACGCCCCGGTGCGTGACCGGGATGCCAGCGTAGGCGGGGGCCGCGATGCCGCTCGTCACGCCGGGAACGACCTCGAAAGGGAGCCCGGCTCCGATCAGGGCAAGCGCCTCCTCTCCGCCGCGCCCGAACACGTACGGGTCGCCTCCCTTCAGACGCACCACGGTCTTGCCGGAACGTCCGAGATCCACAAGCAGTTTGTTTATTTCCTCCTGCGGCATGGTGGGCTCGCCGGGTTTCTTGCCGACGTAGACACGCTGCGCGCCGGGTTTCGCGTATCTCAGAAGGGATTCTGGGGCGAGCCGGTCGTAGACGACAGCGTCGGCCTGTTCCATGCACCGGACGCCCTTGACGGTAAAGAGGCCGGGATCTCCGGGACCGCTGCCAACCAGGAAGATCACGGCTCCCTCACCTCCCGGACCTCCGCCCTCGTGGGCCGTCATCCAACTGCCGGATGCTGGTCATCTCCGGTTCGTAGGTCGTGAATCGTGAGTCGAGGAAGCCAGGATTCTTGCGCCACATCGGACGAACAAGGGATCAAGCATATCTGTCACGACCTCGCTGTCCACGCTTTCGGCAGTCAGCTTTTTGTTCTTGCTGATACCTGACGGCTGATAGCTGATGGCTCGTGGCGCGGGGATCACCGGCTTCTGACCTCCCGGATCTCCCCGAGCACGACCTCAGCCCCCTGATCCAGGAGTTCCCGAGCCAACCTCTCCCCAACACCCTCGGGTGCCTCTCCCCGCGCCTCGCCTCGGTATACGAGCGCACCATCCGGCGACGCCACGATGCCCCGGAGCCGGATCAGATCCCCCTCCACAATACCCAGCGCACCGACCGGCACCCTGCAACCGCCCTCCAGCGTCCGCAACATGGCCCGCTCTGCCCGAACCGCCTCCTCCGTCGGCCGGTGATTCAGAGCCTCCCGGATGGTCTCGCGCAACGGGCTATCCTCCCGAGCCGCGACCGCCAGAGCGCCCTGCCCGACGGCGGGGAGCATCACATCCGACGAAATAACCGTATGCGGGGCGTCGAGGCCGAGGCGCTGGAGACCGGCTCGGGCCAGGACGAGGGCGTCTGCCTC
The DNA here is from genome assembly GCA_013815485.1 of Rubrobacter sp. GTDB lineage: Bacteria > Actinomycetota > Rubrobacteria > Rubrobacterales > Rubrobacteraceae > JACDGB01. Next base: position 2,397 of record JACDGB010000238.1, on the reverse strand, counting down.
GCCCTCACGCAGCTTCCGCACCCGCGTATCCACGTTGCCCCGGATATCCGAGATCCGCAAGTCCGGGCGCCGGTGCAGTAACTGAGCTCTGCGCCGTAAGCTGGATGTCGCCACCACCGCGCCATGCGGCAGACCATCCACATCATGTCGCCTCTCTGAGACAAGCGCGTCCAGCGGATTATGGCGTTCCGTCACTGCCGCGAGTTCGATGCCCTCCGGTAACTCCGTCGGCACGTCCTTGAGCGAATGGACCGCCAAGTCCACCCCACCGGAGAGCAGAGCCTCGTCGAGTTGGCGGGTAAACACGTCCCGCCGGTCTATAACCGAGAGCGGGGTATCGGGGAGGTGGTCGCTGGTAGTCCTGATTACGCACACCTCCACCCCCAAACCCGTGGCGCGCAACTTCTCCGCGACATAACGAGCCTGAACAAGTGCGAGCTTCGAGCCCCGCGTTCCGAGAATAACCTTCAGATCAAGGCTCATATAGAGTCGTTGCGGGTGCGGTGCAACTCCACCTCGATGCCTTCGAGGGCGAGCAGACGCCGCCGGACCTCGACGCCTTCCACAGGATACCCAGCTTCAGCGAGCACCTTCAACTCGGCGATAGGCCCGTGAAGCAGCTTATTGACGAGGGAGTGACTCAGACGCTCGACGCTCTCCTCTTCCTGGGGCGAGAGGTCCAACTTCTTCAGGGCGCGAGAAAGCTCGTGGCGCCTTATTTGCTCCGCCCCATCCCGCAGTTCTTGAATGAGCGGGACGACATGAAGGGTCGAGAGCCAATTCATGTACTCCAGCACGGCCGGACCTATGAGAGCCTCGCCCTTCTCGGCCGCCGCCTCGCGGTCACCGGCGTTACGCTCTACCACAGCTTGAAGGTCGTCAATATCGTAGAGATAGACGCGCTCCAGGGTCTGTACCACGGGGTCAACGTCTCGCGGCACGGCGATGTCCACGAAGAATAGGGACTCTCTCTTCTTTTGCATCGCTCCGGACACGACCTCGTTGCCGACTACCCAATCTCCGGAGCCAGTAGAGCTGACCACGATGTCGGCCTTCGGCAGCTCGCGCTCCAGGGCGTCGAATCCGACCGCCGTGCCGCCGACGCTTTCGGCGAGGGCACGCGCCCTTTCTGGGGTGCGGTTGGCGATGCGGACCTCAGAGATGCCCCGGTCCTTGAGATTGCGCACGACCAGCTCGCTCATCTCTCCGGCGCCCAGGATCAATGCTTGCCGCCCTTCCAGCGTCCCGAATACTTCCTCGGCCAGCTTTACGGCTACGTTTGGCACTGAGAGGGAGTTGTCACCGACGCCGGTCACCGAGCGCACTTGCTTGCCGACTCGAAGGGACGTGTGGAACAGGCGGTTGAGGATTGGGCCTGTGCATTGCTCCTCGGTCGCGGATCGGTAAGCATCGCGAACCTGGCCCAGGATCTGAGCCTCCCCCACGATCATCGAATCCAGCGAAGACGCCACCCGGTAGAGGTGCCGCGCGGCCTCCGCGTCCGTGAGCCAGTACGTATCCTGCTCCAGAGACTCCCGATCCACGCCCCGATCCTGCGCCAAAAGGTCCAGGACCGCCGATCGGCCATCCTCACCTTCGACTACAACGTAAATCTCCGTCCGGTTGCAGGTAGACAGAAGGACGGATTCAGCGGCTATCCCCTCGTCCTTGAGCCGCCGCAGAAAGTTTCGTCCCGCGCAGGGCGCGAAAGCGACCTTCTCGCGCACCTCGACCGGGGCCGAGCGATGGCTTATCCCCGCAACCGCGATAAACACCGGCTCACCTCTCCTTCCAGCCTCTCATCAGCCTTCTCTCCGCGTCTCCGGGCGACTGCAAGCTCCTCCACGAGTCCCGCCCACTCCGGGCCAAATAGATTATCAAGTTCGTCCCGGATAGTCCGCGCCAGGGACGGCGACGCCCCACCGGTCGAGACCGCGACCTGCATCCTTCCGCGACGAAGCACCGACGGCACGGCAAAGCTCCCGTCTGAGGGGCGATCTACGACGTTGACGGGGATGCTCTTTGCGTGTGCTTCCAGCGCCACGGCCGCGTTGACCTCCCGCGAGTCCGTCGCCGCGAACACCAGGTACGCGCCTTCCAGGTCGCCATCTTCGTAGGGGCGGCGCAACAATTCGATCGCCACGCTCTCCAGCCCCGGCTTCACCTCGGGTGAGATCACCACGACCTCCGCCCGCGCCTGCAAGAGCTTTCGCGCCTTCCGGTCGGCGACCGCCCCGCCCCCGACAACCACGCACCTCTTCCCTTCGAGGGCCATGAACACAGGATACAAAACAGCGTCGTTGTCCTTGATCTCCATCTCCAAACAGAAGCCTGACAGGTCGCGCTCGAATCGCCGGATTCTAGCACGGCTGATACTTTGCTACCTTCACGGATCAA
>JACDGB010000027.1 GCA_013815485.1 Rubrobacter sp. | reverse complement strand
CGCGACCATGACGACTTCCTCCAGCAACCGGTCTGGCTCCTTCCAGGTGAGCAGGTTCGACACCTCGTCCGCGCCGGTGATGAAGAACCACTCATCGCCCGGCGACCGCTCCTTGAGCAGCGGCACGGTATCCACCGTGTGCATCGCGCGCCCCGCGTCCACCTCCACCCGGTCAACGGAGAAGTGATCGTTGCCCGCGACGGCGGCCTCCACCATCGCCAGGCGGTCGTCGGCGGTGGCGCGCACGCTGGATGCCTCCTTGTGCGGCGGGATGCCACCGGGGACGAAGATCACACGTTCCAGCCGCAACTCTTCCCGGACTTGTTCCGCGATGATCATATGCCCCAGATGGATAGGGTCGAACGTCCCCCCGAATATTCCTACCCGCAAATCGCCCTCACCGGAAATCGAACTCCATCGCGCCGATCCTTACCTCGTCCCCCGGCTCGGCCCCAGCCTTCCTGAGCGCGGCCACCACGCCTCTTTTCTCCAACTCGCGCCAGCCGTGCTCCGCGCCCTCCGGGCTGTCCCAGTCCGTCTTCATAACCATGCGCTCCACCTCCTCGCCAAAGACCGCGTACCCGCCGTTCTCGCTTTCAACTCGCAGCCCCCTCCACGCCGGCCGGAATATCCTGTGCTCCCGCGACTGCTCCACAGACGGAGCTTCGGCGGCGGGGCTCTCTCCCAAAGCCCGCGTCCGCTCCTCCAGGTGATCCCGAAGCTCCTCGACGCCTTCCCCGGTCATGGCCGAAACCTGATACGCCTCCGGGAAGGTATCGCGCAGATATTCTCGAAGCTCTTCATCGAGGAGATCTATCTTATTCAGCACGACCAGCGAGGGCTTCTCCGAGAGACGGGCGGCGTGAAGTTCGGTTCGCAGGGTAGCCTCGGCATTCTCCGGGTCTTCGCTCGCGTCCAGCACGAATGTCAGGAGCCGCGCCCGCGCTACATGCCGCAGGAAGCGGTTGCCGAGCCCCCTTCCCTCGTTGGCACCGGAGATGAGACCGGGAATATCAGCGACCACGAACGGCTCGCGGTATCGCTTCTCATCAACCACCCCGAGGCTCGGCACGAGGGTCGTGAAAGGATAGTCGCCGACCTTCGGATGGGCCGCGCTCAAGGCGGCGAGCAGCGAGGACTTCCCTGCGTTCGGGAGTCCCACGAGCCCCACGTCGGAGAGTACGCGCAGTTCGAGCCGGACCTCGCGCTCCTCGCCGGGAAGGCCCCTCTCACGGAAGGCGGGCGTTTGCCGGGTGGAGGTTGCGAAGGAGCCGTTGCCCCGGCCCCCCTCGCCGCCGCGAGCCACAACGAAGCTCTCGCCCGGCTCGGAGAGGTCAGCGAGCAAACCGTTTTCGTCGGAGATCAAGGTTCCCACCGGCACCTCGACGACCACGTCCTTGCCACCCTCGCCAGCCCGATTGTTGCCCGAGCCGTGCGCGCCGCGTTTGGCTTTTACGAGGTTGCGGTGCGCGTAGGGTTCTAGTGTGGCGAGGTCTTCGGTGGACTTCAGGATGATGGAACCACCGTCCCCGCCGCGACCGCCATCGGGACCACCGCGCGGCTTGTACTTCTCGCGGTTGAAGGAAACGCTGCCGTCACCACCGCGTCCAGCGCGGACTACGAAACGGGCTTCGTCTATGAATTGCAAAGGGGCTACAGATCCCTGTGGGGCGAGATCAGACCGCAGCCTCCTCGGTGACACTGACCATCTTGCGGCCCTTTCTCCGCCCGAAGGTCACATGGCCGCCCGCGGTGGCGAATAGGGTGTCGTCCGAACCCTTGCCGACGTTGCGGCCGGGATGGACCTTCGTCCCTCGCTGCCGGATGATGATGCTGCCCGCGGATACCCGCTGGCCGCCGAAAGACTTCACGCCGAGGCGCTTGCCTTCGGTGTCCCTTCCGTTCCTCGACGAGCCGCCACCCTTTTTATGAGCCATCCGAAACCTCCGTGATGCGTATGCGGGTCAACCTCTGACGGTGCCCGGTCTTCTTCCTGTAATCCTTCTTCGCCTTGTATTTGTAGACGTGGATCTTCTCCCCTAGAAAATGCTCCAGGATCTCGGCCTTCGCCGTCCTGTCCCCGAGGTCGAATCCACTCTCGTCGGCGACGAAGCCAACCGGCAACTCCACCGTCTCCCCGACGTCACCCTTGATGAGCTCGACGACCAACTCCTGGCCCTCGCTCGCCCTGTACTGCTTCCCGCCACTCTTTACCACCGCAAACATAACGCCACTCCCGAAGCCTCTTGGATATCAGATAAACGCAAGATCATATACGAACGCGCATTATACCCGGCGATACTGCATCCGACCAGTGATCCAAGCGTCATACACTCGCATGCTTGGCGTCCTCGGAGCGTGAGCGCATGGCGATGCTCTGCAACAATCCCAGGGAGATGATGCTCACGACCAGGCTGCTTCGTCCGTAGCTGATGAACGGCAACGGGATGCCGGTAACCGGCATTATCCCCATCGTCATGCCGACGTTTACGAACACATGAAACAAAAGAATCGTCGCGACGCCGACCGCGACGAGCACGCCGAAACGGTCTCTGGAGATGGTCGCAACGTGCAATATCCGCCATACCAGCACGAAGAACAGCGCGAGCAAAACCAGGCAGCCCGCGAACCCGATCCTCTCCGCCAAATTAGCGAAAATGAAGTCCGTGTGATCCTCTGGCACGAACCCCAGGTTGGAGAGGGTCGTGGCGTTCAGGCCCTTGCCGGTGAACCCGCCGGAGCCGATAGCGGTCTTGGACTGCGCCACCTGATAACCCACGTCGGTCAAGCCGCTGTCGGGATCGAGAAAAGCCGTAAGCCGCGCCACCTGATACTCCTCCAGGAACTTCAGCTTCACCGCCAGCGCGAACAGACCACCACCAGCCGCCGTGAGGAGCCCGAGCTGCCAGACCTTCGCCCCCGCCACGAACGACATCGTGAAGAAGACAGCCCCGAAGACGAGCGCGGTGCCCAGGTCCGGCTGCGCGAACACGAGCAGCGCCGGCAAGCAGACGATGCCCAGGCTCTTCAAGAAGTTCAGGCTCTTCCCGACGTTGACCTCCGAGAAGAACCCCGCTAGCACGATCACCATGAAGAGCTTGGCGAACTCCGAGGGCTGTACCTGAACCGGCCCGACGGCGATCCATCGCTGCGCCCCGCCCGCTGCGACGCCAACGACCGTGACCGCGAGAAGCATGAAAAGGACGCAGCCATAGATGATGCGGAGGTGGCGTTTGAGCATCTGATAATCCAAGAGAGCCAGCGGAACAGCCCCAACGAGCCCGACGACGAAGCCGATGGACTGGTTGGCCGCGTAGTACTGGCGGTCTTCCGTGCCGGCCACGTACACCGCGAAGATACCCGCCGCCGATAGGGCAAGTGAGACGAGGAGAAGTACTGGGTCAACGGAACGCAGCCTCCCGGAGAGTCCGATGTTTCCTGGCTTTGCGCTGGTGCGGCTGAGGCTCACATCGCTCCCTTGACCCTGACGAACTTCAACAACAGGCTCCCAATCGCATAGGCGAGCAGGGCGTTCACCAGCGCGTCAGGGATCACCCCGGCGAGCATGAACTCGATGGGTGGAGGGCCTTCCAGGCCGGCCAGGTTGATCGCCACGAGCCCGATCACATCCCGCGCCGCCACCGCGACCGCCGCCACCTGGGCAAGCAGCAAGACCTCGGCGCCGCGAGGCGCGACCCCCACTCGGGCGGCGAGCATCCCCGCAAGCAGTCCTCCCAGAGCACCAACGCCGAAGAGCCCGATCCCACCCCCCAAAGCGTCGAAGACCACCCCCCCGAAGAACCCGAGCAGCACCGCCTGCAAATCCTGCAACCCAGCGACCGCGAACACCACCCCGATCACGGCCAGCTTGGGCGATATGCCCCCAAACGTCAGATACGGAGACAGCACGGCTTCGAGGAGCGCGGCCACCGCCACGACCACGGCGGCCCGGGAAAGTGAGTGGCGCATCATCGCTACCAACCCGTGATGACCCGCACCTCTTGGAGGTCCTGGGGCTCGGTGGGCGGGGTCACGACTATCTTCTTGAACTGGTCATAGTCCTCGGAACTCACGGACTCGACGGTCCCGACGAGGAGCCCCGGTGGGAACAGCAACTCGTAATCCCCAGACCGGCCACTAGTGACCACGAAGTCGCCTTTTTTCACCTCCGCGCTCATGTCCACGTACTCGACGCCGAGATACTCCTCCCATCCGGTGCTGAGCATGCCCTCGCCGTAGGATACGGCATCGCCATTCTCAGGCGACACCTCGCCCGTGAAGCGGTCCAACTCCGCTGGGGGCACAATCCGTACTCCGGCCGCGAACATCTGGTCGGTCACCAGCATGACCTCGGCGGTGTGGCGGCTGACGTCGGTGGTGCGCCCGATGAGCGTATTGTTGCCGACGATGACGGGTTTCTCCGGCTGCACGCCATCAGCGCTCCCCACGTTGATGATGACCCGGTTGGTGAACTGGTCGCCGACCGGTGCCGTGACCCGGGCTAGCGGCGCGTACTCGTACGGTGGACGCTGCCCGTCGAGCAACTCCCGAAGCCGCTCGTTCTCCTGCCGCAACCGCGACGCCTCGGCGGCGAACTCCTGGTTTTCCAACGCATCGCGGCGGAGTTGCTTCTCATCGCCCCGCCGGAAGGCGTCCCCCACCGCCGCCGAGGTATCCTCGAAGGGCCCTGCCACGACGGAGAAGATTGCCCGCACGGGCCGCAATACCTCAGCCGCGCCGAGTTGCACCGTGTGCAACGGTCCACAGCCATTCTCCGTGCAGTCACCCTCCTTCACGTATATGGTGAACAGCGCTAGGCTAGCGACGCACAGGATACAGAGGGCCACGAGCCCACCCGCCGATTTCGACTTCCTGCGGCCCATCAGACCATCTAGCCGGTGGAGAGCGCGCTACGGTAGGCTTTTATCTCTTCCAGCGAGCGTCCGCTGCCGATGGCGACGCACATCAGCGGGTCGTCTGCGATATGCACGGGGACGCCGGTCTCGCGCCTGAGACGCTCGTCCAAGTGACGCAGCAACGCGCCGCCGCCCGCCAGGACCATGCCCCGGTCCATGATGTCCGAGGCGAGCTCCGGCGGCGTGCGGTCCAGGGTGTCGCGGACCGCCGCGACGATCGCGTCCACCGGCACGCTAATAGCTTCCCTGACCTCCTCGCTCGTAATAACGACGGTCTTCGGGAGGCCCGTCACCAAGTCGCGGCCCCGGATCTCCGCCGACTCCTCTTTCTCCAGCGGGAAGGCGCTAGCCAGTTCGATCTTGAGTTGCTCCGCCGTCTGGGTGCCGATGGCGAGCTTGTACTCCTTCTGGATGTAGTGCGTGATCGCATCGTCAATATCATCTCCGGCGATGCGAATAGACGACTTCGTGACGATGCCCCCGAGGGATATAACCGCAACCTCGCTCGTGCCGCCGCCGATGTCCACGATCATGGACCCTTGAGCCTCTTGCACCGGAAGCCCAGCCCCGATCGAGGCCGCCAGCGGCTCCTCGATAGTATAGGCAATACGCGCCCCCGCCGACTCCGTCGCCTCCTTCACGGCCCGAAGTTCGACACCAGTGACGCCGCTCGGGACGCACACGACGACGCGGGGGCCGATCAGGGGCCGGAGGATACGCCGCCGCGGCTGCACCTTGCGGATGAAGTAGGAGATCATCTTCTCCGTCACCTCGAAATCGGCGATCACGCCGTCCTTCAAAGGCCGCATGGCGACTATATGTCCGGGCGTGCGCCCGAGCATCCGCTTGGCCGCAGATCCCACGGCCACTACCTTGTCGGTCTTGGTATCTATCGCGACGACGGAGGGTTCCGACAGCACTATTCCCTGACCCTTGACGAACACGAGCGTGTTCGCCGTGCCCAGGTCTATCGCCACATCCCTCCCGAAGAGTCCACCAAACATACCTATCCCCATCCGCTTCAGGCTCCATTACGGAAGCTGATTCACCCCAGCATCCCGTGTTCCTTCATACTAAAGTAATCGCGGCCCAGGATCACATGATCCAGGACCTCTATCCCGACTATTTCTGATGCGCTCACCAATCTCCTCGTGACCTCGCGGTCCTCGCGGCTTGGTTCGACCTTGCCGCTTGGATGGTTGTGGGCCAGGATCACGCCCGCCGCGCTCGCCCGGATGGCCGGCTTGAAAACCTCCCTGGGATGAACGAGCGAGGCTGACAAAGTGCCAACCGAGATCGTCGGGAACTCTATTACTTCGTTCTTGGTGTTCAAGAGCACGGCGACGAAATTCTCCCGGTCCAGATCGGCGATCCTTCCCCTCAAAAGCCCATCCACATCCGCGGGCGATGATATCACGGGGCGTCCGGGGTTACGAACGCGCCCGAGCCGTTTTCCGAACTCCACAGCCGCCAAAATTATGCACGCTTTCGCCTCGCCAATGCCGTGTATTTCGACGAGATCATGGACCGTGACGCCGTGCATCCCGTACAGCCCGCCACTCTCGGATAAAACCTCACCGGCAAGCTCGACGGAGGTCTTTTCCCTGGTGCCAATTCCGAATAATATCCCCATCAACTCGGCGTCCGATAGAGCCTGCGGCCCCGATTCGAGGAGCCGTTCGCGCGGCCTCAACTCCGGGGGCATCTGCTTTATCGTGTATCGGCGGCGTTCCATGCGGTCATTGTAAGTACCTACGAGTACCAGCGCACCCCGCGAGCTTCGAGCATCCGAACCGTGAGCGCCATCGGCAGCCCGACGACATTCGTGTAGTCGCCCCCGATCCACTCGACAAACATCCCCGCCCGGCCCTGAATAGCGTATCCGCCGGCCTTGCCGACACCCTCCCCGAGCGCGGCGTAAGCTTCGATCTCTTCTTCGCCCAAACCTCTCATCCGAACGGTGGTGACGGCATGGCGAACGGCGATGTACCCGGCAGCGGCGACGGCGACCCCGGAGTAAACCTCGTGAGCCCGGCCTTGCAGAAGCCCGAGCATCTCGCGTACTTCTTCCGCGCCCTTCGCCTGGCCCAGTATGCGCTCGTTCCGCGACGAGCCGGGCAGGTACACGACCGTGTCGGCGGCGAGAACGACGCCGCGTTCTTCCTCGGAGACGGCGAGCGCCTTGCCACGGGCGTTGGCCTCGACGGTCGCCTTCGGGTCTTCGAGCGTGATCTCGGGGAAGCCGCTAACGCGGGTCTCGAAATCGTAACCGGCCTGACGGAGAAGGTCCACCCGCCGGGCAGAGGATGAGGCGAGAACGAACTGCATGGTCGTCAGGGCGCCGGGCAGCTAGCCGAAGAAGAGGCCGAGTTCCCTTTCGGCGCTCTCTGGGGAGTCGGAGCCGTGAACGAGGTTGTCTGGCATGCTGAGGGCCAGGTCGCCCCGGATGGTGCCGGGGGCGGCGTTCGCCGGGTTGGTCGCGCCCATGAGGTTGCGAACCGTCCCGATCGCGCCATCGCCCTCGACCGTCATGGCGACGACGGGGGTTGAGATGATGAACTCGACCAGTTCCTCGAAGAAGGGCTTCTCGCTGTGCTCGGCGTAGTGTTCTTCGGCGAGTTCGCGGCTCACGTCCATGAGTTTCAGGGCCCGGATGTCGAGGCCCTTGCTTTCGAGACGGCGGATGATCTCGCCGATCAAACGCCGCTTCACGCCGTCACCTTTTACTAGCACCAGTGTCTGTTCCATGAACGATCTCCTTTTGGTAGGTTTTCTAGTGGGCGCGCTTGCCGCTGCGCTGGTCGGTCTCGCAGTATGGGCAGAGGTCCCAGTTCAGGTCCAGCGCCCGCTCACAGTGTACGCAGGATTTCTTGAGTTCCCAGGCGCACTCCGGACAGAGGAGGTAGTCCCTCTCGACCAGCGAGCGGCAATTCGGACATAGGAGGACCCGGCTGCGAAGCTCGCGTTCGAGGACTGCAAGCTCCAGTTCGCGTTCGCGGGAGTCGAGCGCGAACTCTGGTGGGCGGACTATCAGGTAGATCAGGGTCCCGAAAAACGGTATGACGACCGCGACTAGACCCCACAGGAAGGGCGCGGTGTCGCGGCGGGCGGCGTCCGTATAAGTCCAGTACACGAGCGCGAGCCAGAGGACGACCACGAGCAGGATCAAGACTTGTCCAGTAATACGGAGCACGGGGCTGCTCAAAAACTCGTTTATGAATTGGAATGGATCCGGATCCGCCTGAAGTATCGTCAGCGCGCTCATCCCATGAACCTCAGCATAAAGTAGTAGCCGAGCGCGATGGAGACCAGGACCACCACAAGAAGCAAAAGCGCGAGCCTCCAAGCGCCGCTAGCCCGCACGCAAGCCCCCGAGGACGCGAGCCGCCGTATACAGCGAACCCGTGACCAGCACCACCCCATCCACCTTTTCCATCTCCGTTACGGCCACGGCCAGCGCGTCGCCGGCATCGGTCTCCACCCTGGCGTTCCTCCCTCCGAGGTCTTTTGGTCCGTGCTCTCGCCCGATCCATTCCGGGTCCGCAGCCCGCTCGTTGCCGGGGCGCGTGAGCACGAGAGTGTGAACCTCATCGCTCAACCGGGAAAGCATACCCACGATGTCCTTGTCCTTCAAGACACCGAATACGACGCCCAAAGGACGGTCTCCGTATACACTTCGGACGGATCGGATCACTGCGTCGAGGCCGGGTACATTGTGCCCGCCATCAACGATTACCGGCACGCCACGCACCTCGAACCTCTCGAAACGAGCCGGGAGCCGCCCCACGGTTCTCCTCTCCACCCGCTCCCGTGCGTCTTTGTTCAAACTCTCTCCCGTTAAGACCTCCGCCGCCCGGATACCGATGCGGACGTTGCGCTCCGCGTAGGGTGGAAGCGTGGTTCTCCCGGAAGAGACCATCGTGTCTACATCGTCCGCGGCCTCCACGATGCGCGCGCCGGTACGGTCGCATTCCTCGCGGGCGACCTCCACTACGCGCGGGTCGTCGGTCCCGAGGACGAAGGTGTGGGCGGTGGCGAGGCTGGCGAGCTTTTCGATGGAGATCTCCTCCACCGTCTCCCCGAGGTATTCCGTGTGATCCAGGCCCACGTTTGTCAGCACCACCATCTCGGGGGCCGCCGCCGTTGTCGCGTCGTGGCGCGCCCCGAGCCCGGCTTCGAGCACGGCGCAATCGAGACCAAAATCCCGGAACAATTTCAATGCTCCGGCGGTCAGCAACTCGAACTGGGTAGCCGGTACGCCGTTGTCGTCCGCAAGTGCAATGACTTCGCCCATCGCGGCGGCGAACGTTTCTTCGGTGACATACTCGCCACGGACCATCACGCGCTCGGTATACGAGAGGACGTGGGGAGAAAGATAGGCACCTGCGGAGTATCCTAGTTCTTCGAGGGCGGCGGCGAGCGCGACAGCGGTTGTGCCCTTGCCGTTGGTGCCGACGACCTGAACGATGCGGGGATCCCGCTCCGGGTTGCCGAGGAGCGCGAGCAAAGCTTCGATGCGCTCGAAGCCGAGGGCGATGCGCCTGCGGCCGTCCAGTTCGTCGCGGACACGGACGAAGGAGAAGTCTATCGCGGTTTCGTGGTCTATCGGAGGTACTCTTCGAGCCGCCGGCTGAGGGTGGAGAGCATCCGGGAGTTCACGTCCAGTTTCTCTCGTTCGCCGGAGACGACTTCTGCTGGCGCGCGCTCGACGAACTTCTCGTTGGAGAGCTTGCCCTCCGCCCGGCCCACTTCTGCCTGGACGCGGTCTATCTCTTTCCTCAGACGCTCGACCTCGCCACGCCGAAGGTCTTCTGTCAGCACGATCTCCACCGCCATGTCGCCCGCTGGGAGCGTCGCCCGCGCTGCCCCGTCGAGGTCTTCGACCGGGTTCACCCCCGCCAGAGAGATGAAGACCTCTCTATCCACGCCGTCAGGGACACGGCCATCAAGCTTGCCCTCGATCTTGGATTCCGCCCGGAAGGACCGCACGGCGGAGACGGCCCTTCGGGTGCGCTCCAGCAGGGCTTCCGCCTCGGGATCGTCGAGGTCCGGATCGAAGCGCGGCAAGCTCTGCCACGCTAGCAGATCTTCTTCTCCCAAGACCCGCCACATCTCCTCGGTGACGAACGGCATGACCGGATGGAGCAGCTTCAGGATTCTGGATAAAACCTCGCGCAGGACACGCGGGGTCTCGGTGGAAGGGGCGGATTTGGAGATCTCGATGTACCAGTCGGCGAACTCGTGCCAGGCGAAGTCGTAGACCAGGCGCATTGCTTCGGAGAACTCGCACGCTTCGAGTAGCTCGTCGTAGCGGCTGGCGGTGCGGTTGAGGGAAGAGAGGATCCAACGTTCCGGCAACGATGGTCCGGCCGCTCCCTCCACCTCTTCCGGGTAGTTCGAGACGAACCGCATAGCGTTCCAGAGCTTGGTCACGAAGGCGCGTCCCATTGTGGCCCGCTCGTATGAGTATGCGAAGTCCTGGGTCGAGGACTGGTAGAGAAGCCCGAACCGGACGGCGTCTGTACCATGCTCGTCCATCAGGTCCAGCGGGTCCACGACGTTGCCTTTTGACTTGCTCATCTTGGTGCCGTCTTCGGCTAGCACGATGGAGTGGACGTTGATCTTCTCGAACGGAACCTCGTCCCGAAAACGCAGGCCCATCATGACCATGCGCGCCACCCACAGGTACATGATCTCCCGCGCCGTCGAAAGCAAACTCGTCGGATAAAAATAAGCGAGATCCTCATTCTCCTCAGGCCACCCGAGCGTGGCGAACGGCCACAAACCGCTGGAAAACCACGTATCGAGAATATCTTCTTCTTGCTCGAAACCCTCGCCGGGGGATTCTTTGGACGCGACCATCTCCCCATCGACCCCGTACCAGACCGGGACGCGATGGCCCCACCATAGCTGGCGGGATACGTTC
>JACDGB010000237.1 GCA_013815485.1 Rubrobacter sp. | reverse complement strand
ACGCGACACCACACTGGAGAAGCTCGGCAAATTGAAGCCTGCCTTCAAGAAGGAAGGGACTGTCACGGCGGGCAATTCCAGTTCCCTGAATGACGGCGCGGCGGCGGTGATGGTCGTCTCGAAGGAGTACGCTGAAGCTCATGGCCTCGCCCCGCTGGCGAAGATACGGAGCATGGCTACGGCTGGAGTTCCGCCGCGCGTCATGGGCATCGGGCCTGTCCCCGCGACGCGGAAAGCATTGGCGCGAGCCGGTATCTCTTTCGACGATATCGGCCTCGTGGAGTTGAACGAGGCGTTCGCTGCGCAGAGTCTGGCGGTGCTGCACGAGTGGGGGATGGACCCGGAGGACGAGCGGCTCAATCCCAACGGTGGGGCCATAGCCATCGGACACCCGCTTGGATGTTCGGGGGCGCGCATCCTGACGACGCTCGTCCACGAGATGCAAAGACGCCAGAGCGTCCGGTTCGGGCTGGCGACCATGTGCATCGGGGTCGGCCAGGGCATTGCGATGGTGGTCGAGAGGGTGGAGGGCGCGGCTTGAGAGAGGAGCGCATTTCACTGTCGCAGTCCGGCGGCTACCGGCGCGATTCCGAGAGTCAGCCACCGTATCTGTATCCCGAATACGAGTCCACGCGCCTGCGGGCGCCGGGCAGGCCGCTCGTCATTTTGCCGCACACTCTCTCCGAACTCACGGGGCCGGTCTATGGACACGAAAAGGTTGGGACCCTCGATCACGACCTCACGCGCCAGCACGTGGGCGAGCCTCTGGGGGAGCGCATTATCGTCACGGGGCGCGTCCTCGATGGCGATGGAAGGCCGGTTCGGAACAGCTTGATCGAGGCGTGGCAGGCAAACGCCGCTGGCCGCTACGCGCATCACGGCGACCGGCATCCAGCCCCGCTCGACCCAAACTTCACCGGCGCGGGCCGCTGCCTCACGGATAGTGAAGGACGCTACCGCTTCGTCACGGTCAAGCCCGGCGCGTACCCGTGGGGAAACCACGACAACGCCTGGCGGCCCGCGCACATCCACTTCTCGCTCTTCGGGCCAGCCTTCGCAACGCGCCTCGTCACCCAGATGTACTTCCCCGGCGACCCGCTCTTCGAGCACGACCCTATCTTCCAGTCCGTGAGCGACCCGAAAGCCAGGCAGCGTCTGGTCTCCCGCTTCGACCTGTCAGCGACGGAGCCAGAGTGGGCGCTCGGCTACAGCTTCGACATCGTGCTGCGAGGCTGTAATGCCACCCCGGTCGAGAACCACGGATGAAGCCCGGCTCGGGGTCTACGCCGTCGCAGACCGTGGGACCCTTCTTCCATCTTGGGCTTCTCCGCGAAGATTGGTCCCGGCTCGTGAAATTGGATCACCCATCCGCCATTCGCATCCACGGCACGGTATACGATGGCGCGGGCGAGGTCGTCCCTGACGCAATGCTCGAACTCTGGCAGGCTGACGCCAACGGCCACTACGCTCATCCCGAAGACGACCGCGAAGGTTCGCCGCCGGAGGATGGATCCACCGGTTTCGGACGATGCGGCGCCGACGATGCCGGACATTTCGAGTTCGTCACGGTCAAGCCTGGTTCGGTTCCTGGTCCGGGTGGCGGAGAATCCTGGCAAGCGCCGCACATCAACGTGTCCGTCTTCGCGAGAGGTCTCCTCAAACGCCTCGTCACCCGCGTCTACTTCTCCGATGAGGATGAGGCCAACGCCGCCGATCCGGTGCTCGCTTCCATCGAAGACCCGGACTTTCGTGCGACATTGGTCGCGCGCGCCGAAGACGGCGGCTACATCTTTGACGTGCATTTTCAGGGCGAAAACCAGACAGCTTTCTTCGATGTCTGATGTGGAAGCATCGAGGATATCCGGGCCGGATGCTCCCCTCGATGACCGGAGGTGGCTCGCGGAATGACTGATTCTTGCACCAGCCGGACTTCAGGCTACGGGATCTGGGCATCGGCGAATGCGGTACCGGACGGACCGAACATCTCGATTGAATCCTCGCCGGGGACGTGGATCAACCTTTATGAACTCCGCTGCAAGGATCTCCGTGTCTGAGAGCTTGTTCGAGCCGATCTTCGTCCCTGATGTGTTTCGGGAGGCGACTGATGGGCGGGCGTGGCTTCAGGCGATGCTCGACGCTGAACGAGCGCTGGCGGTAGCCGAGGCTCGTGCCAATAGGATCTCCGCCGAGGCCGCCGAAGTAATCGCTGGATGTTGTGACGCGGATCTCTTCGACATAGCGGAGATTGGTGTCGCCGGACGCGCCTCGGGCAACCCCGTCCCGCCACTCGTGGAGGCTTTGACCGCCGCTGTTCGGGAGGCGTCCGAAGATGCGGCGCGCCACGTCCACAAGGGCGCCACGAGCCAGGACATCACTGACACCGCCGCGATGCTCGTCGCCCGGCGGACGCTCGGGCTGATCCTTTCCGAGATGGACGGCATCTCGGAGGCGTGCGCCAGTCTGGCCGGAGATCATCGAGACACGCTCATGGCCGGACGGACGCTCATGCAACAGGCGCTCCCGACAACCTTCGGGCTCAAGGCCGCCGGATGGCTCGTGGCCGTCCTCGACGCCCGGCAGAGACTCATGACGCTGCGAGGGTCGGGGCTCGCGGCGCAACTCGGGGGCGCCGCCGGAACGCTCGCCTCGCTCGGTCCTTCCGGCACCGAGGTATTGCGTGAGTTCGCGGACGAGCTGAGTTTACCGGAGCCTGTCGTTCCCTGGCATACGGCTCGGTTCCGGGTCGCGGATCTAGGAAATAGTCTGGCGTTGGCGGCTGGGACGATACACAAGATCTCCCTCGATGTAATCCTGATGTCCCAGACCGAGATAGGGGAGGTGGCCGAGCCCTCCGGCGGTGGACGCGGCGGTTCATCCACCCTGCCGCACAAGCGCAACCCGGTCGGCTCGGTCCTCGCCGCCGCTTGCGCCCGCCGCGTCTACCCGCTCGCGCAGACTTTACAGTCGGCGATGGCGCAGGAGCACGAACGGGCCGCCGGAGCCTGGCATTCGGAGTGGGAAGCCCTGAGCGACGCCCTCGCCCTGACCGGCGGCGCTGCATCCGCGATGCGCGAGACGCTCGAAGGCTTGCAGGTAAATCCTGGTCGCATGCGCGAGAATTTGGACATCACCGGCGGTCTGCTCCTCGCCGAGCATGTCACGACTGCCGCCGCCGAAAAACTCGGCCGGATGCAGGCGCACGAGCTTGTGCAAAATGCCTCCAGGCGGGCTGTCGAAAACGGCAAGCCGTTGCGCGAAGAGATCTTGGCCGAGCCGGACCTGCGGGGCGCGCTGAGGGACGAGGAAATAGACGCCGCGCTCGACCCGGCGGGCTACCTGGGATCGGCCGGGGCGTTCGTGGACCGGGCACTCGAACTCTATCGTGAGGAGGGACTGGCATGACGACGACAGAGACCGTGGAACTGCATCATCTGCTCGAAGGACCGGAGGATGCGCCGGCGCTCGTGCTGGCGAACTCGCTTGGCACGACGCTCGCCATGTGGGACGCTCAGGTTCCGGCATTGTCCGAGGGCTTCCGCCTGGTGCGCTACGACCATCGGGGGCATGGTGGATCTCCCGTCCCTGAGCCGCCATACGCCATCGAGGACCTCGGGCGGGACGCGCTTGCGATGCTCGACGGGCTCGGGATCGAACGTTTCTCATTTTGCGGACTTTCAGTTGGGGGGATGGTTGGGATGTGGCTGGCGAGCGAGGCTCCGGAGCGCATCTCGCGGCTCGTGCTCGTGTGTACTTCGGCGTTGCTCGGGCCGAAGGAGGTGTGGGACGAGCGGATCTCGGTTTCCCGCAAAGACGGCGTCGGCGCTCTGGAGGACGCCGTGCTGCAGCGGTGGTTCACCCCTGAGTTTCGCGCCGCGCGGCCCGAGACCGTGGAGCGGGTGGGCCGGGACCTGCGCGAGACTTCCGCCGAAGGCTACGCGGGTTGCTGCGCGGCCATTCGGGACATGGATCTGCGGAGCAGGCTAGGAAACATAAAGGCTCCGACGCTCGGGATCTCCGGTTCCGACGACCCCTCCATCCCACCCGAACACGGAGAATTCATCCACGAGGGAATACCCGGCTCGCGGTTCATGGTGGTCGAACCGGCGGCGCATTTGTCGAACATCGAGCAGCCGGAGGCGGTCAACCGGGCCATCCTCGAACACCTCGAACCGGCGAGGGAACGATGAGCGATACGTCCCACGAGCGCGGCATGAAGGTCC
>JACDGB010000236.1 GCA_013815485.1 Rubrobacter sp. | reverse complement strand
GGGAGAGGCTGCGCGGATAGGGCGTCTGGTCCGCGACCTCGGGGCATCCACGGCGTTCGTGGTCTGCGACGCCGGGATAGCTGCCTCCGGCATCCTGGATACAGTACGGGGGAGCCTGGAAGCGGAAGGTTTGGTCGTCGAGGTATTCGGTCGCGTCACCCCGAACCCTACTACCGCGGACATCGAGGCAGGAAGCGTGGCTCTAGCGGAACTAGATCATTCGGATACGGTGGTCGTTGCGGTTGGGGGCGGGTCATCGCTGGACGCGGCAAAGGGGATCTCACTTCACGCCGCCAACCCCGGTCCCGTCGAGAACCTGGACTTCCGGGCGGAAGGGCTGCGGGATGGGTTCCCCGTGGTAGCGGTGCCCACGACGGCCGGCACGGGCTCCGAGACCAATTACTTCGGGGTCGTCACCGATCCCGTGAAAGCGAAGAAATTCTATGTCGGGCACCCGAGCGTGAGGCCGAAGGCGAGCGTCCTCGATCCGCTGCTGACCGTCGGGCTGCCGCCGAATCCCACGGCCGCGACTGGCATGGACGCGCTGGTACACGCGCTGGAGGCTCTCGTATCGCGCAACGGAAATCCATACGCGGAGGGGTTGGCGTTGCAGGTGGTTCGGACGGTAAACCGCTGGTTGCCCGGAGCCGTGGCCGACGGGACGGACATCGAGGCCCGCTCGCAGATGTTGTTGGCCGCCCATGTGGCTGGACGGGCGTTCGGGAGCGGCACGGGCCTCGGCCTCTGCCATGCGCTGGCGCATTCGATCTCCGCCCGCACCGGCGCCGCTCATGGCGTCGCCCTCACCGTCGTGCTGCCGCCGGTGCTGACGTTCAACCTTCCCGCAAGCACGGACAAGCTCGCCCTTGCCGCCGGATCGCTGGACATCTCCGGCGGCTCCGATGAGAAGAGCGCGCTAGCAGCGGTCTCCGCCATCGAAGGACTCGGGCGGGGCGTCGTGAACGAGCGGACGCTTTCGGAGCTTGGCGTGACGGAGGCTATGATCCCCACTCTCGTCCGGGACACGCTCTCCGATATCGTCATCGGAAATACACCGCGCACGCCATCCGGGGAGGAGGTCCGCGAACTCCTGGCGGCTAACCTGTGACGCCATGTAGAGACCGGATTAAACTACCCGAACCAGAGACAGGGGGAGCGACGTGAGGACCAGTTTGCGTGCGAGGCAGTCATGATACGAAATAACGGTGAGCACCATTGTACAGTGGCCCGCGCAAGCTGGGTTTCAGGGAATACTGGCCTGAATGGACTGCTCTCCTGGCTCCTGGCTTCGGAGCGAACCCTCCATCCGGCCCCGGCATGATCGAAGCCTCCGCAACCCTGGAACAGCGGTTGCACGGCCTTCTGGACGGCAACCTTGAAGGCTATCTTCGCACGGATGCTGCCTCCCGCGTTATGTGGTCCACGGACGCTTCCATCTACCGCCGTGAGCCCGTCGGCGTGGTCGTGGCCCGCTCGGAGGGGGATGTGAAGCAGGCGCTCGCCGCCGCCCGCGAACTCGGAATCGCCATCACCCCTCGCGGCACCGGCACCTCTTTGGCCGGGCAGGCGACCGCACCCGGCCTCGCCCTCGACGTATCGGAGATGAACCGGGCGCTGGAGATAGACCTGGAGAATCGGCGTTGCACGGTCGAGCCGGGTCTCGTGCAGGGCGAACTCAACGCGATGGTCGAGCCGCATGGACTCGTCTTCGGGGCTGATACTTCGACCTCGGACGTTGCTACTTTGGGCGGCATGGTCGGGAACAACTCGGCTGGGATGCGGAGTCTCGTCTTCGGCACGACGGCGGATCAGATCCTCTCCTTGCGCTGCGTCCTCGCCTCCGGCGAAACCGTCGAACTGCGCCCAATGACGGGAGACGAGGCAATGAGTCGTTCTCGCCATGCCGACGCCACGGCGCGTTTGCTGCGCGGGGCGTTGGGAATTGGCGAGCGTTATGGAGATGAGATAAAGCGCAGGTTCCCGGCGATGATCCGGCGCGTCTCCGGTTACGGCCTCGACGCTCTCGTGGAAGACGGCACCGTGGACCTCACCCGCCTGGTGTGCGGCTCCGAGGGCACGCTCGCCGTCATCACCCAGGCGGAGTTCCGGCTGCAAGAACTCCCTCCGCAACGGGCGCTGGCTTCCTTCGAGTTCGTCTCTCTCTCCGAAGCGGCGCGGGCAACGGTGAAGTTCCTGGAGATGGGACCATCGGCGATAGAACTCCTCGACGACGTGGCGATTGGCCGCGCCCGCGCCTCATCTTCCTACGTCGGTTCCACCCGTTTCGTGAGTGGTGCATCCGACGGCGGCATCCCGAAGGCGCTTCTGCTCGTGGAGTGGAGCGGAACTGAAGAGGAACTCGATGAGCGGTTCGCGGGGCTTGAGGAGATCGGACGCAGTATCGGAGCGACGAGCGCGACGCCGCTGCGGACAAAGGATGAGATGGCCCAGACGGTCAAGCTGAGGAAGTCCATTTTGCCGCTCTTGCTCGGCACCGCCGATAAAGAGAAACCCGTCGCGTTCGTGGAGGATGCCGCTGTGCCGCCCGACAGGCTGGAGGAGTTCATCTCCCGCTTCGAGGAGATCGTGGATCGGAACGGAACGTGGGCCTGTTTCTACGGTCACGCTTCGGTTGGGACGCTGCACGTCCGGCCCGCGCTCGATACCTCCGACCCCGAAGGCGTTTCGCGCATGCGCCGCATTGGAGAGGAGGTTGCTGACCTCGTCATAGAATGTGGCGGCTCTATCTCCGGTGAGCACGGCGATGGGCTCTCGCGCTCGGAGTTTTTGGGCAAGATGTACGGGACGGGGATCCTGGGCGCCTTCCGGGAGGTGAAGGACCTCTTCGACCCGGATGGGATGCTGAACCCCGGCGTCATCCTGGACCCGAAACCGATGAACGAACAACTCCGCATCGCGCCGGGAAGGACGCGCCTCCCCATAAAGACCGGCCTGGATTTCTCGGGACAGGGCGGGTTCGCCAAAGCCGTCGAGTTGTGCAACGGGTCCGGGCTGTGCCGCAAGAAGACCGGCGGGACGATGTGTCCATCGTACATGGCGACCCTCGATGAGCAGGATACGACGCGGGCGCGGGCGAACATGCTCCGGTCGGTGATCGAAGGTTCACTGCCACCACAAGAACTGACCGGCGAGCGCATGAAGGAAGTCATGGACCTGTGCGTCGGGTGCAAGGCGTGCAAGACCGAATGCCCCTCGCAGGTGGACGTGGCCTCGATGAAGACCGAAGTCCTCTACCAGCGTGGCAAGGAACACGGCTTCTCCGTCCGGCAGAAGGCCGCCGGTCGCGTCCGGCGCGGCCTCTCCGTCGCCGCCCGGATGCCCGCGCTGTACAACGCCGCCGCCGGTACTCGCCTCGCTCGCCGGATGGCCGCGCTCTTCGGAATAGACCCGCGCCGAGAGCTTCCGAAGGTCACGGAGAAAACGTTCTCGAAGAGGTTCCCCCATCTGCCACAAGGCAAAGGCCCATCCGAAGTCGCGCTGTTCAACGATACGTGGAATGAGTATCAGCGGCCGGAGATCGGGGTCGGGGCAGTTCGCATGTTCGCCGCCGCCGGAGCAAAGGTCCGCGTGCCAGAGATCGTCTGCTGCGGACGTCCGATGCTCTCGGAGGGTTTGATAGATGAAGCCCGCGAGAACGCTCGCCGCAACCTGGACATCCTGGAGTCCGTGCTGGAACGCGGCATCCCGCTCGTCGGGTTGGAGCCAAGTTGCATCCTCACCATGCGCGACGATTACAAGAAACTTCTCCCGGACGACGAGCGCGTCGAGAAACTTGCGTCGGTGACCCGGCTCTTCGAGGAGGCACTCCTGGAGTTGATCGAGGAGCTGGATGGGAAGTTGCCGCTCGGTGGTGGGTCCCCGGTCCTCTTGCATGGACATTGCCATCAGAAGGCGCTCGTCGGGACGGGACCGACGGAAGATGCTCTGCGGCTCGCGCCCGGTACCGGGGTTTCGGTAGTGGACTCGGGTTGTTGCGG
Organism: Rubrobacter sp.; assembly: GCA_013815485.1. Taxonomy (GTDB): domain Bacteria; phylum Actinomycetota; class Rubrobacteria; order Rubrobacterales; family Rubrobacteraceae; genus JACDGB01. The sequence continues at coordinate 222 of JACDGB010000236.1, read as the reverse complement.
GATGGCGGGGCTCTTCGGCTACGAGAAGGGCCACTACGAAGTCTCGATGAAGATGGGGGAGCGGCGGTTGTTTCCGGCGGTGCGCGATGCTTCGCTGGACGGACGAATCGTGGTCGCTCCGGGGACGAGCTGCCGGGAGCAGATCCAGGGCGGAACCGGCACTCGCGCCCTCCACCCAGCCGAGTATCTCGCAAGCCGCCTGAAGAATGGCTCGCGCTAGCC
>JACDGB010000235.1 GCA_013815485.1 Rubrobacter sp. | reverse complement strand
GGCTAAGCGTGCCCATAATCTCTTCTGCTTGCTCCGCCAACTCCTCGGAGGGTGTGACCTCCACTATGGGGCGGCCCATCGCCTCCTGAGCCGACCAGCCATACAGTTCTTGTGCGGCCCGATTCCAGTAGATGACCTTCCCCAGCGGATCGGCAGCAATGACGGCCTGGCCTACAGCATCGAGCAGACGTGCATGAAAGCGGTTCTTCGTGGGGTCCATAATGGTGTGGATGAAGGCGTCGCCCGCCCCCACTAGGGAGATCAGGTCCTCGTCAGTGAGGAGCCGGTAGCGTCCTCCGTGGCCTCTCACACCGTGCGCCTCGAGGGCTTATATGGCGTGTCGAGGCTCCTCGCTCCCATCACCGACTCCACGAAGTCGTTTCGGTCCATGCTCAAGAGGCTGATCTGCATGCGGGCCCCAATCTCCGGCAACGGATCGAGCATGACCCTTCCGACATCTGCGCAGGGCCCGTAGAGGATCGAGACGAGCTGCCCCGGTGTGGTCTCCCTGACCTCCCACCCGTCCTCGGTCGTCTGGAGCCAGAGGAACATCTCGGCTTCCTCCTCGAAGCTGAAGACCGGTAGTGCCTCTCCCGCGCCGTCGAGATCTACCGTGAGCAGGTCCGGCTGGCCGAACCCGTCCTTCGCGTCTTTCGCGCCCTTCGCTATTATCCAGTACCTCTGCGTTCCGGCCCGCCGGGAGAATCCGCGCGCGGTTTCGGCGCCCTCCTGGGTAGAGGCCCCATCAACTCGCGCGGCACTCATGCATTTCCTCCGTTTTGAAGGCCGAGGACTATTCGGCTCTCGTTTACAACCTTACATGAATCATACGCCCTCTTCAGTTCTCAAGTCAACTCAAATACACTAAAATACACTCAGTCATGTTAAATGGTGCGCTAGAATAACGTATAAGAAGATCGAGTCCGACGTGGTCGAAGGGTAGGGAGGCGCGTGCGAGAGCCGCTGGATCAGTTAGATACGTTGCTGAGCACCGAGGAGGTCGCCGAGTATCTGGGGGTGGGCCAGGCGACGGTCTACCGCTGGTGCCGGGAGGGGAGCCTGCCGGCCGTGAAAATCGGGCGCCGCTGGCGCGTAAGGCGTTCGGCGTTGGAGGAGTTCGTGCGCAAGAACGAGCGCTCGGAGACTCTCGTTGGGCGGCTGAGGGCGTTTCTCGAGGTGCCGGACAACCTGTTGGCCGTCGTCCAGGATCGCGAGTTGATGCGCAAGGTGGACGCCGCTTTCTTCCGGACGGCGGAGGCACGCGGCGGGACGATGGTCAAGTACCAGCTAGAAGAGCCGCGGCTGCCCTCCCTGGGGGAGGTACGCGAGAAGCTCGGGCAAGCGGGGCTCGACGTCGAAGGTCTGGAGGTCGCGGGACGCTTGCGCTTCGTAACGCAGGGCGGCGAGCCGGGCAACCGGGTCGAAGAGGTGCGGCGGCTGGCAGAGGAGGAGAGCAGCGAGGGCCGCTCCGTGTGGATCAGCATGAACTGGGACCTGCGCATGGGGGTCAAGGAGGCGCTGCAGCAGCAGCGGGCCTTGACCGAACTGGTAGAGGGTTCGGAGTTGGTCGTCAAGACAACGGTGCTGGAGGAGGACCTCGACGAGTGGCCGGGGGCGGACCAGAGGCGGGCGCAGGTGATGCACTCGGGGACGATGTGGCTCGCGAGGGAGGGGCTAGCATTGAGCCGCGTGTCCCCAGCTGTGGAGCTCTGAGGACAGAGGGTGCCACGGTTGCGGCCATCCGAGGGGTATTCTGAGGGAGGCCGAGTAATACCCTACGGAAGCCAATCTGAATCCGGGACGCTCATAGGTGTTGGACGGGGCTATGCGAACTTCGGAGAACTCCGTCCGCCGGAAGCCTGGTTGCCGACAATTGGGGACACCGGAAGCCTTAGACTCTATCCGAAAACCGCCAGATTGAGCAAGATGTGAGCGCAGGCAATCTGAACGAGCGCCAGCCAGTTTCCAGCCTTCTTCGACCAGCGCGTGCGCAGGCTGCGACGCTTGGTCAACCACGAGATCGTCAGCTCCACCAAACTAGGACATAAACCCTGTGACACGGGGGTGCCGCGAGGCTGGCGGAAGTTCGGTAGAACCTGCGAAGGGATCAGCCCGCGCGGCTGATCTGGCCTCGAACCTCCGCCTGTGGCATCCTGCCCCTCCCACGAAGGAACGGTGAGGGGGAAAGATGAGCGCAAGAAGACGGCGCAAGGTCGAGCACACCGACGCCTGGCAAGAGTTGCTTCCTCTCTTCGACTGGCCGGAGCAGGAAGTCTACGAGGAGCTGCGGCCACTGGTTCTGTTCGGCGATTCCGTGGCCGAGAGAGCCGGAGAGACCGGAACTTCCGAGCGCACGATGTACCGCAGGATGGAGCGCTTCGAGAGGGACGGCATGCTGAGCCTCTTCGGTTCGGACCCGGCCACGGACAGGGCCAAGCGCCGGGGGCTGGAGCCCGCGATCCGACGAATGATCGTCGAGCTGAAAGCCGAGCACCCCGCGCTCAACAACAACGAGATCAAAAACATCGTCTACGCCCGCAGCGGCAGGAGGCTTGGAAAGCACACCGCGGGCATAGTCATCTCCGAAGAGGTCGTCCCCTTGAAGCTCTCCCGCCTGTTCGAGCCTTACCACGAGGCCGCGAACCGCAAGGAGGCGCGCGAGGCGGTGGTGGCGCTGCACCTCGACGGCTGGAGCGTCAAGGCCATGGCCTCCTACCTGAAGGTGAGCAGGATGACCGTCTACCGCGTTCTCGGCAGGTGGCTACAGGAGGGCGAGGAGGGTCTCGCGGACAGGCCGCCCGGCAGGCCGAAGGGCGTGCGCAAGTTGAACCTCGCAACCATGGACTTCATCCGCCGTGTGCAGGAGAACCCCGAGCTGGGCGCGTTCCGCGTCCACGCCGCCCTGGAGCAGAAGAGGGGCTCCGAGGTGAGCGCGCGCACCGTGGGCAGGGTCATGGCCGTCCATCGCAACCTCTACGGGCTCGGCAACCCCAAGAGGAGTCCGTACCAGAAAAAGGCGATGCCCTTCCGGGCGAAGAGGCGGCACGAGATCTGGACCGCCGACGTCAGGTACGTGGATCACAACCTTCCGCCGGAGGAGCACGAGGGAAACGTCTACGCCATCTCCGTCCTGGAGAACTACAGCCGCCTCATGCTCGCGAGCGCCATCTCCTCCACCCAGGACACGACCGCGTTCCTACGCGTCCTTTACGCCGCCGTCGAGCGTTACGGCGCGCCAGAGAGGCTCGTCACCGACGGTGGCGGCATCTTCAAGGCCAACCAAGCGAAGGCCGTCTACCGAGCCCTCGGCATAGAGAAGGAACAGATAGAGCGGCGCAAACCCTACCAATCCTACATAGAGACGACCTTCAACATCCAAAGGAGGATGGCCGACTTCCACTTCGCCAAAGCAGAGAACTGGGAGGAATTGGCAGAGGCGCACGACCGCTTCTTGGAGGATTACAACGCCCAGAGGCATTGGGCGCACCAGGATCGCGAAGACGGCCGCAGAAGCCCGCGGGCCGTGTTGGGATTCTACACCGGCCCCTTGCGCTACCGCGAGGACGATCTCGAGAGGGCGTTCTTCTCGACCCGCTTCTCCCGCGTCCTCGACCCTTTAGGCTACGCGCGCTTCAGGGACTGGAGGCTGTATGCGGAGGAGAGGCTCGCAAGGCGGGACGCCGCCGTCTGGCTGCAGCCCGGAAGCCTCACCATCGAACACGACGGCGAAACGCTCTCGCGCTACGACGTCGAACTCGTCCCCGACACCGGAAAGCTCCGAAGCGTTGGTCGGCCGAGGCTGTTCGAGACCTCGCACCAGCGGAGCCTGCCGCAGCTGAGGCTCTTCGCCCTTGACGAGGCCGACTGGCTGAAGATCATCAAACTGGAAGGGTACGCGTCCCGGCGGCTACGCCCACCTCTGGCCTTGCAGCAGGTGCTGTTCCCTTATCTCGATGCTCTCTGAGTACTCTTGCGGTGCTTCGCCGACCTCGCAACGATGCGCGATCGGACGACCACCCACCAGGAAGCGTGGCTTCTCCTCTCGATTCCTGCCAGGCTTGTGGCGCCCATACGTCACGAGGTTTATGTCTTAGAGTCGGGGCGGGGCAAGAAGTCTTCCCACGCCCCGAGGGCGAAGAGGGGTTCCATCGCCGGCGCCTCCCCGAGCGCGAAGAACGTAGCCGCCCTGTTCATGCGCCGCGAAGAGATGCTGAGCGAGGAGCAGAAGGAGTACCTG
>JACDGB010000234.1 GCA_013815485.1 Rubrobacter sp. | reverse complement strand
CATGGGTCCCGTCTTCCTCGCCTCCGGCCTCTCGACGGCCCTCTCCTGGCTCTCGCTCGTCCTGCGCCTGACACGTTCGGGCGAGGAGAAAACCCTGCGAGTCCTCCACCGGGCCGAGAAGGCGACCATCTTGATAGAAGCCGCGCTCGTCGCGGCCTCGCTGGCTCGGATGGGCCGGTGGAGCAAGCCGCTATTCTCCAAAGAGGTTGCCCCGCTATTCGTCGGCGGAACTCTGATCTGCGGCATCCTGGCACCCTTCATGCTCCTCTCCGGCAGGGAGTCGCGTCCGAAGAGCCTGCTCGCCTCGCTGCTCGCGCTATCGGGAGGGCTCATGTTCCGGTTCGCCATGATAAGGGGAGGCAGGATCAGCGCCGACGACCCCGAAGCCTACTTCACGTTCACAAAAGGTGAAAACGCTCCGCAACCGGAAGACAAAGTTTAGAAACGCTTCCGAAAGTTTCGTCGCGTGAACGAAGATGCGCCACTCATACTGACGCTCCTCATGAACGACGCTTCCCAAACGAGGTTCGACCGGTTGCGAGAGGAGCACTTCCCGCCGGATCGAAACTATCTGCGAGCGCACCTCACGCTCTTCCACAAGCTGCCAGCAGAACGAGAGGTCGAGATCCGCGCAGACTTGCGAGAAGTCTGTAGCAACCACGGACCTTTCACCCTGACCGCGACTGAGGTGCGCTTTCTGGGACGGGGCGTGGCCTACGAACTATCGTCGCCGGAGCTTTTGTCCCTGCGTAAAGAACTGGCCGTCTGGTGGGGATCGTGGCTCGGGGCGCAGGACCGCCAGGGCTTCCGACCGCACGTCACCGTCCAGAACAAAGTCTCTCCCGAGGAGGCGCGGACACTGAACGAGCAGCTGCGGGCGTCCTTCTCCCCGTTCGAGGTCGGAGGAGAAGGACTGTCGCTGTGGCGGTATCTGGGTGGTCCGTGGGAGCCGACTGGGAGGTATTCGTTCGGTGGTTAATCGAACATGGATTGCCCTCAACCTTTGTAGCCGATGGCGGCGGCGTCCGGGTTGCGGAGGAAACCGGCGAACAGGACCGCGTAGACGGCCGCCAAAGCCAGGGCGAACGTTGCCTGTACGGCAGTATCGGCGCCGGAGTTCGCCAGAACCAGCGCGCCGAGCAGGGTGGTGAGCAGGCCGTTGCCCATCTTGGCCCCGACGCCTATGGAGATCTGCTCCTCCCTGCGGCCGTCAGCCCGGTAGAGCCGGAGCAGCATGAGCGCCACGCCCGCGACGTAGAGTTGCAGGAGAGCCGCCAGCCACGCACGATCCGTGAGGGCCGCGACCAACAGCGCGTCTCCGGCGCACACGGCCCCGAGGCTGAGGAGACAGGTCGCCCGCTTGCCGTAGCGCAGCAGGAACGTCGGTTTGCCGAATGCTGCGTCGCCCTCCCGGTCGCGGAAATCTTTCAAGACGATCCGGCCCACGAACAACAGATACAGTGCGAACATTGGCAGTAGATCCGAGGCTCCAAGATTTCCCCCGACCGCTACCACGCCGGCCCAGTACGGGACGCCAACGTAGGCTATGGCGAGCGTGAGCGGTGCGAGGAACGTCCTATGCGACAGCTCGACTGGCGGCAGAGAATACAGAACCCCGATCCCCACCGAAAGCACCATGATGCCCACTGCGAGCGAGCCGATGGTCAGGGGGAGGCCGACCGCGAGAATACCGGCCACGACGAATAGCAGCCACAGGTCCCGGACTTGTGCCGCGCCTGTCACGAGAGGGCGTCCCTCGTCTTTGGGGTGGTTGATCCCATCTATCTCCCGGTCCGCGATGTCGTTGACGCTCGTGGCGCATACGTAGCTCGATGCCAGCGCAAGCATCATCGAGACGACGGGCCAGCCGATGCCGGTCAATCCACCGTGCCACGCAGCCCCGATCAGGGCGAACAGCACGATCATAACCGCCACCCGATATCGCAGCATCCTCCAATAAAGAACGAGTACCTTCATGGCTACTTCGGCGTGTACGTCTGGAAAGGCCAGATGCTGACCAGCGTGAGCAGAAAAACCGCCCACATCACATGGTAAAGCAGGATCAGGGCGAGCCCCATCCAGAAGAAGCTAGCCAACAACGTCGCGTCCCCGAGCCCCGCCGCCCGCCGCTCCACCTTGTCGAAGGTCATCCACGCCAACACCGCCGCCAGCCCGAGCGCGATCACGATTACCGCCCCGAAGGTCGTGAAGATGTACGAGAGGTACGCCAGGGCCGGCAGCCCCACGAAGAACACCGGCACCCACCACAGACTGATCCCGGCAATTAGCACCACGCCGAGGATCACACCCACCACGACCATGATGACACCCCGGCGATTGCCCGGCTCTTCGGCTTCCGGGGAGCCAACGCCGGACGAAGCCCAGTACGGTGCCGCTGATGCCTGAGCCTCAGCCCGCCGCCTGAATCTCCGGCGGAAGATCGCGTACATGACGCAGAAGACGGCAACGTAGAGGATCAGGACCGCGGATCCCACCCCGAGGTAGAACCATGCGCTGTTCGGGTCGGCGATACCGGCGTCGAAGGACTGCTCTTGATTGGCCTCGTACAACGCCGCTGGCGCAAGCCCGAGCTTGACGGTGGCGATCAAGGCGTTGTACCCGGCCGCCAGCGCGAGAGCCGTCTTCCCAAACCCCATCCCCATCCGGTCCACCACCGCGAACAACCCCGCCGTGAGCAACACCGTAACCACCCCAGCCATCAGGAAAACGGCAAACGGTGGCCGCGAAGGCCCCGTGGCGAAGTATGGCGGAACCATTACCGCCACCAACGAACCCGCCAACCCGAAGAGCACGACCGAGACCATCAACGTCGAGAAGCTCTTCGTCCCCGTAGTCACGCTCTCACATCCTATCCACGCGGAGAGCGAAGCAACAAACCCTCGCCAAATCCACGCATCCCGTGCAGCTCTTCACCGGCATACTTACAGCATAAGGTCAATGCGCCCGCAGTTCAAGAGGAGGTTTCGTATTCTCTGTGAGAACGTGCTATTCGCGCCGGTAAATCTAGGCGAGATGTCGGTATTGTGGGTCTCTGTTCAGGCTTGTAGCTCTATGGCATTGACCGCTTGGATCTTGCCGAGTGTCCGATCCGAACTGTCCCTGGCTTGCACGCCGACGTATGGCTCGGTGGTACGCACGGTGATGGCGGTCTCGAAGCCTGCTCGGGGGAGGGCGCCGAGGGACTCCAGTTCATTGGGGTCGGGGCCGGCAAGCACCTCCCAGGTAGCGACCTTCGTGGAGCCGTTCCAACTGACGTAGACGGTTACCTGATCCTTGGATTCGCGCTCCGCCACAAAGCCGAGGCCATCGGTCGGATGCCCGCTCCACTCGAATCGGAATGCCCGGTAGGACTGGTAACTGTCCGGGAAGCTGGCGCTGAAGAGTAGTTCGCCGTCTTCGCTGAACTCCGAGAAGGACGGCGCGCTGCCCCAGCCTACGAACACGTTGCCGTTTTGCAGCGTCTGCACGTTGCCCTGGGTGTCGGCGAAACGATCTTCGGGATGAGCGTATCTTTGCGCCAGGGTGGCCGTCATCTGCTCCATATCGAGTTCGAGCACGATGCCGAAAGACTCCCCGTCCAAATGAACGCCGCCGTTGTCGAAGATCGTGATGGTGCCGTCGGGCTGGCGGCGGGCGTCGTGCTGGTAGCGGGTCCGGGTGCCCGGTCCCATCTCGAAGTCGCTCTTTCTTCCACCCAGCCGCCATATGATTTCGCCGGTCTCGCGGTCCACCTTGTAGACGGTGAAGGTATTGCGGGAGGAGATGAGCAGGTTGCCGTCGTGGTCTATGTCTATGGAGTTGATGTGGAAGTAGCAGAAGTCTTCCTCGGGGTCCTCCGGCAACTCGGCGTAGGTCTCGTCGACGCTGACGTGGTCGAGGCTGTGCCACTCGAGTAGCACCTCGCCGGTCTCTATGTCTATCTCCTGGGCGATGCTGTCCCACACCTTGCCGTCCCGCAGGCCGCCGATGGAGGAAAGGTCTCCGCGCACCAGGTCGTAGATCGTGAGCAGCGCGGTGTTCCGTGGCGTGATGAGGAATTCGTGATGGTCCCCCATGTAGCCGTTGCCTGCTTGTACCCTGGTTATCTCGCGGTAGGAGCTGTCGAGGATCACGTACTCGCCGAAACCGTGCCCGCCGACGACCTTGCTGTCGCACCACGTGAGCACCGGCTCGCCCCGATACTGCTGCACCTTGAAATCCATCGGATAGTTTTCTCTAT
>JACDGB010000233.1 GCA_013815485.1 Rubrobacter sp. | reverse complement strand
GGTCGCCCCTATCCGATGGTCGAAACCGCCTTCGTGAGCCTCGCTTCCCCGAAGGTCCCGGAAGCCCTGGAACGCCTTCGGAAGCTCGGCGCCCGGCGCGTCGTGGTGTTCTCGTACTTCCTGTTCGCCGGCGTTCTGGAGGAGCGCATCCGGGAGCAGAGCGAGGCTTTTGCCACCACGAACCCGGACATCGAGGTTCGCCACGCTGGCTACTTCGGACCGTCCGAGGAAGTAGCGGATCTCATCCTCGACCGCCACCGCGAGGCCCTCTCGGGTGACATCCGCATGAACTGCGATGTGTGCGTCCACCGCGTCGCCATGCCCGGCTTCGAGGAGAAGGTCGGCGCCCCAGCAACCCCCCACTACCACCCCGACGAACCCGGCCACGGGCATCACCATCATTAAGGCGCGCCGATGAGCCTGGAGGACCGCACGCGGGAACTGGCGGGAGACGTGGAGCCCGCCGACGGCACCGCTATTCGGGCCGCTGGGGAGCGGCACTCGAAGCTCGCCAAGCCGCCGGGGAGTCTGGGCCGATTGGAGGAACTGGGAGTGAGGCTCGCCGGGATGGCTGGGGAGTGCTCGCCGCCCGTGCCAGAGAACCCGGCGGTCGTGGTGTGCGCCGGGGATCACGGGGTTCTCGCCCGCGGCGTCTCGCCGTGGCCGAATGAGGTAACGGCGGCTATGGTCAGGAATTTCTGCGCCGGAGGTGCTGCGGTGAACGCGCTCGCTCGCACTGTTGGGGCACGGATCAGCGTGCTCGACGTGGGCGTGGCCTCGGAGCTGGAGCGGCATCCGATGCTGCGGACGGCGAAGGTCCGACCCGGCACGAGCGACCTGAGCCAGGGGTCGGCGATGGAGCGTGAGGAGGCCGCGCGGGCGATGCTCGCCGGGGCCGGGGTGGCGGAGGAGTTGATCTCCAGCGGAGGCGTTGATCTCCTCGTCACCGGCGATATGGGCATCGGCAACACTACCCCCGCCGCCTGCCTCATCGCCACCTTCACCGGACGCTCCGCTGAGGAGGTGACGGGCTGTGGAACCGGCATAGACGACGCCACGCTAAAGCTCAAGGTCAGGGTGATAGAGGAAGCCCTCGAATTGCATGCCCCTGATCCCGGAGACCCTCTTGGCGCGCTGGCGGCTCTCGGCGGTCTTGAGCACGCGGCGCTTGCAGGCGTGATACTAACCGGCGCCGTCTACGGCGTCCCCGTCGTCCTTGATGGCATCGTCTCGGACTCCGCGGCGCTCGTCGCCCGCGCGCTCGCTCCGGCTTGCGTTGACTACATGATCTCCGGCCACCTCTCCACGGAGCCCGGAGCCGGTATCGCTCTGGAGAACCTTGGTCTCGTACCGCTTCTCGACTTGGACATGCGCCTGGGAGAAGGAACCGGCGGTTTGTTGGCCGTGCCCCTCACGCAGGCGGCGGCCCGTGTCCTCGGGGAGATGGCTACGCTGGAGGAGATCAGTCTCGCATGAGCGTGACGCTGCCGGTGACCGTTCCGCTATTCATCTTCCTTCGGGCCGGGCGTGGGTGACGGCGTGATTTTGAGCCGGGAAGAGATCATTGCCCTCGAAAGCTCGCTGGCGCGCAGGGTCGAGGTCCACGAGACGCTGGCGTCTACCCAGGAGCGCGCGAAGGAACTGGCTCTCGGGGACCCTGGCACGCCGCATGGAACGCTCGTTGTCTCGAAAGTGCAGACCGGAGGACGGGGAAGGCTGGGGCGAAGCTGGGGATCGCCTGCGGGCGGGCTCTGGATGTCGTTGGTTTTGAGGTTGGCTCTCCCGCTCCACCTCGCCCCGCAGATCACGCCAGCCGCCGCGGTTGGCGTGGCGAAGGCCCTACAAAAAATGGGCGTGAATACCCGCATCAAATGGCCCAATGACCTCCTTGTGGACGGAGCGGGCGGAAGAAAGATATGCGGCATCCTCGCCGAGGCTGGCGGTCAAGCATCCAATAACTTCATCGTCCTCGGCGTTGGCATAAACGCCAACGTGGACTCTCAGAACCTGGAAGACCCTCCACGAAAGACAGCTAGCCTGCGCTCCGAGCTGGGCCGCGACGTGGACCTTCTCGAATTGCTCGAAACCGTGCTGGCGAAGCTCGACTTCGAGATCGGAAGGCTCCACGATTTCGGGGCCATTCTCGAAGATTGGAAAGAACTTGACTGCACCCTGGGAGAACGAGTCCTCGTTCGGCGCTTTGGGGAGGTTGTGGAAGGAACCGCGATCAACCTCGGTCCCGAAGGGGCGCTCGTAATTCGGACGAACGGCGGCATCGTCGAGGTATACGAGGGAGACGTCGAACACCTCTATCAGGGAGGCACCTGAGAAAAAACGCCCGGCGGGAAGGATGGTATCAGGCGCGGAACTCTTCCACGGGCCTCTCCATTCAGCTTGGCGGCGGGTCAGGGGAGGCTGTATTCCTGGCGGTTTTGCGGTGGGCGGATCGGGGTATCCACGGACCCGGTTCGGCAAGCGATTGCGACAGATGAAGGAGTCCAGATGACAGTGAGCCAGATACCCGGCATCACACTGAACGATGGCAGCACCATTCCTCAGCTTGGTTTCGGAGTTTTCCAGATCGAGCCTCAGGACACTGTGGAGGCGGTGAGAGAGGCGCTCCGGATTGGCTACCGCCACATTGACACCGCGGAGATGTACGGCAACGAGAAAGAGGTCGGCGAGGCCATCCGCGACTCCGGCCTCGACCGCGACGATATCTTCGTGACCAGCAAGCTCAACAACAGTTTCCACGAGCCCGCTGACGCCCGCAAGGCGTTCGACGACACGCTCTCGGACCTCGGCACCGACTACGTTGACTTGTTCCTCATCCACTGGCCTTTGCCCACGCTTTACGATGGTGACTACGTGTCCACCTGGAAGGTACTCGAAGAGTTCAAGTCCGATGGCCGGGCGCGTTCGGTCGGCGTCTCCAACTTCCAGGCAGAGCATCTTGAGCGGTTGGCCGCCGAGACGGAGACGGTGCCTTCGGTGAACCAGATCGAAGTCCACCCCTACTTCGCCAACGACGCGGTTCGCGCCTATGGGCGGGAGCACGGAATCGTCACCGAGGCATGGTCGCCGATAGCGCAGGGCGGGGTACTGGAAGATTCCACCATAACCCGGATCGCCAACAAGGTCGGCAAGACTCCCGCGCAGGTCGTCTTGCGGTGGCACGTTCAGCGCGGCGATATCGTGTTCCCCAAGTCGGTGACGCCTTCGCGCATGCAGGAGAACTTTGAGCTGTTCGACTTCGAGCTCGAGTCCGCGGACATGGACGATATCACCGCTCTCGACCAGGACGAGGACGGTCGCACCGGCCCGAACCCGGACACGATGGACAAGGTCCCCAGCTAACCCGAACACACGCATTTCCCGGACAGGCGGAACCTGGCGGATTCTACGTCAGGTTCCGCCACGGCTTGCGCCTCAAGAGCGCGAGTCGAGATCCCGGCGGATAATTCCGGTGGAGCCGGGATCGCCTCGGTGGTGTCAAAAGGGTTCCGGTTCTGAGCCGGAATCCTTCCGTTTTCTCGTGTTTTGCAGGAACTTCGAGAGCGCGCCTGGAAGGATTTGAACCTCCGACACCCGGTTTAGGAAACCGGTGCTCTATCCCCTGAGCTACAGGCGCAAGATGCTTCGGGCCATCGTGCGTTTGGCCTACAAGCAAAAGGTTATCAGATGCCGCGAAAGGCCACAAACCCGCCTTTGTAAAGGGATTGTGGCCTTTCGCGACGGGATCTGACCCTGTCTTGCGATGCGGTTGCCGTATGGTTAGGTATTTTTAAGGACGGGTTAAGCGTTGAAAATCTCCGTTGCGTCAGTTCGTCGCATCGCTTAAATTGTGGAGGGACATAATGGTAGAAAAGGGGTAGCGATGGGGAAAGCCGCCGCGGTGAGGGCGCAGGTAGACGTGCTTAGTGCTTGGATCTCCGAACTCAGCGAACACTTCGATGTGGATCGGGGCCGCATCGTCCCGTTCGATTATTCGCCGGACTTGAGGGCCGCGCTGGACCTGCATGGCATCAGCGACCCGCATACTGCCTGGAACGTGTTTTGCGAGCGGGCGGACGCGCTGACGGGGTTGTTGGATCGGCTCTCCGCCAGCTCGCCGTTGATAAGGAGCGGCTCTCGTTAGTAGAGTATCCGGTAAGAAATAGCGCGATAGAAGGCCGCGGTGCTCAGGATGCGATGATCGCCAATGCCAGGAATTTCGTGAGCCGGATACTCACGTTGCAGTTGAAT
>JACDGB010000232.1 GCA_013815485.1 Rubrobacter sp. | reverse complement strand
ACCTCGAACGGGCAACTCGCACCCTGACAGCCGAGTCGCTGGCGAAACGGCGTGCTGGCGGTCTGTGGCGTTGGGCGGAGTTGCTGCCGGTGCGGGACCGGAGCCGCATCGTCTATCTCGGCGAGGGTGACACGCCGCTTTTGGCGCAGGCTCGGCTTGGCGATGCGCTCAGTGTTCCGCGTCTGTCCACGAAGGCGGAGGGGCTGAACCCGACTGGATCCTTCAAGGCGCGAGGGATGGCGGTGGCGGTCTCGCGGGCGATGGAACTCGGGGCGACATCGTTCACCGCGCCGTCGGCTGGGAATGCCGGGGGCGCGCTCGCGGCATGCGGAGCCGCCGCCGGAGCGGAGGTCACGGTGCTCATGCCGGTGGACGTATCGCCCGCCAACCGGCACGAGGTGCTGGCGATGGGTGGGCGTGTGATCCTGGTCGAGGGACTCATCAGTGATTGCGGGAAAATCTCGGTAGAACTTGCGTCGAGAATCGGGGCGTTCGACGTGAGCACGCTCAAGGAGCCGTACCGCGTCGAGGGCAAGAAGACGATGGGCTTCGAGTTGGCGGAGCAGTTCGGATGGCGTCTGCCCGATGTCATCGTCTACCCCACCGGCGGCGGCACCGGCCTCGTCGGGATGTGGAAAGCCTTCGCCGAACTCGAAGCCATCGGACTCATCGGCCCCGAACGTCCCAGGATGGTCAGCGTTCAAGCCGAAGGCTGCGCCCCCATCGTGCGGGCGTTCGAGAGGGGAGACCGTTTCGCCGAGCCCTGGGAAGGAGCAGACACCCGTGCGTCTGGCATCCGCGTTCCATCCGCCGTGGGGGACTTCCTGATCCTGGACGCTCTGAAGGAGTCCGGCGGTAGCGCAGTGGCGGTGGACGAAGGCTCCATAGGCGAGATGCAGACCTTCGCCGGACGGATGGGCGTGGGATACGTCAGCCCGGAGTCAGCGGCGGCCCTCGCCGCCGTCCCCGAGTTGCGGGATAGGGGAGAGGTCGGTCGCGACGACGAGATCGTCGTCTTCGATTGCGGCATCGGCCAGAAATATCCACCTCCACCCGGCCTGCCCGAGCCGCCGGTCGTGGACCCCTCAGACTACGACGTGGAGAAGCTGGTCGAGCAGATCGGACCTTCGCGGGGGTAGAATTGTCTGAAAAAGCACGAAGGAGGCGCAGCGGTGAATAAAGACGAAATAGTCTCGCGTAACCCCAAGTTGATGAACGGGGCGTTGGTGTTCGCCGGGACCCGCGTGCCGGTGGAGATCCTGGTACAGCACCTGTCGGCGGGCGATTCGCTGGATGAGTTTTTGGATGGCTTCCCGACTGTCAGCCGCGAACAGGCCGTCGCCTACCTGGAAATGACCCTGGAGGCCGCCGAGCTTGCGCGTGCTTCTGGATGAGAACATACAGCGGGTTGCAATGTAGTTGAGCTATGAGTCATCATAGGGAGATGAATGCATACTCCGAAGACCTCAGAAAGAAGATCGTGGAAGCACTCCGGCGAGGGCTGTCCAAGAGCGAAGCTGCTCGCATCTTCTCCGTGAGCCTCTCCTCCGTCAAACGCTACGCCAGGATTGCTCGCGAGGGCCGCTCGCTCACCCCAAAGAAGCGACCCGGCTCCAAACCGAAGCTGGACGAGCGAAGCAGGAAGTTGTTGGCGGCGAACCTTGAAGAGCGTCCCTTCCTCACCCTCCAGGATAGGCGCGAGTACCTGGGAGCGGTAGCCTCCGTGGATCTCAGCCGCTCCACCCTCTGCCGAGAGATCAAGCGAATGAACTCCACCAGGAAAAAGGGGGGAGATCAGCCACGGAGCGCGATGAATCCTTGAGGGCCGCCTGGAGGGTGATGGTTGCCGGGGCGCTCGATCCAAGACGGCTGGTGTTCGTTGATGAGTGCGGCACTCACACCTCGCTGGCTCCGATCTATGGCTACTCGCCAAAAGGCGAGCGACTACGCCTCGAAGCGCCTCGCAACCGAGGTCCGAACACGACATTGCTTGCGAGCATGTGGGTCGAGGGGATGGGACCGTCAATGGCAGTGAAGGGCTCGGCCAACGCGGAGGTCTTCGAGATCTATCTCAAGGAGGTTCTCCTTCCCGAGCTAAAGGAAGGGCAGATAGTAGTCATGGACAATCTGCCCGCTCACAAGCCAGATAGGATGAGAGAGTTGATCGAGGAGAGGGGCTGCGAGCTGTTGTACTTGCCCAGCTACTCACCAGACTACAACCCCATTGAAGAGGCGTTCTCCAAGATCAAGGAGATTTTACGCAGGGCCGGAGCCAGGACTCGCGAATTCCTGGTGGAAGCGATAGGCCGGGCGCTCGGCGCGGTCAGCTCCCAGGACGCCTGGAGCTTCTTTGAACATGCTGGCTACCATCCTACGGGTCAACTACTGTGAAACTCGCTGTAGACTGGCGGGTGGAGCGGTTTTTCGGCGAGGGGTTCGAAGTCGTAAGAGTTGCCAGGCGTGGCTGGGAAGGCAAGGAAGATGGCGACCTGCTCGCCGCTGCGCAACGCGAGTTCGACGTGTTCTTGACGATGGACCAAGGCATCCCGCATCAGCAGAACTTGGAAGATATCCGGCTCGTGATCCTGTTTCTCGAAGCGCCGAGCAACCGTCTGACCGACCTTGCGCCACTCGTGCCAGAGGCGATGGAAGTGCTGACTAGAGCGCAGCCGGGCGACGTGTTGCGCGTACCGGCTTCCTGACTGTTTCTACTTGACATGCGAAGAGGGCGAGACCTCGAACGGTCCCGCCCTCTCTGATTGGTGGACTTATTCTACGCGCCGGATCGGGTTTCGAGCCAGCCGTTGACCTTCGGCCAGAGGCTCTTCTTGGCGCCGCGACCGGTGAGGAGGCCGACGTGGCCGGCGTCGAGGACGAAGAACTCCTTGTCCTTGCTGGAGATCAGGCCCATGACGGCTTCGGCTTGCGGCAGGGTGCAGATGTGATCCTTCTTGCCAGCTATGGAGAGGAAGGGGATCTCTATATTCGAGAGGTCCGTGGTTTTGCCGCGTAGCTTCATCTCTCCCTTGACCAGCTTGTTCTGCTGGTAAAAGTCCCGGATCCACTGTTTGAAAGCCTCGCCGGGAAATGGTGGTCCGTCGTTGACCCACTTGTTCATGGCGAGCCAGGTCTCCATCGGCTTGTCGTCGAAGATGCGCTCCCACATGCTGACGTAGGTGCCGACGTAGTTTGTTATGGGCTTGAGCATCCGGTTGCCCGTATCTACCATCTCGCCTGGGATGTTCCCGAACGCGCCGGTCATGACCCCCACGTCCAGGAACTTCTCGTCCGTGAAGAGCTTGTAGAGACCGATCTCCTCCTTGTCGAAGTCCACCGGGGTCGTTAGCAACACGAGGTTCTGGAGCTTCTCCGGGTAGAGGGAGGCGTACATGGCGCTCATCGTGCCGCCCATGCAGTAGCCTAGCAGGGAGAGCTTCTCCTGCCCGGAGTTCCTCAGTACCTTGCGAACGGCGCGGGGGATGTAGTCGAGCACGTAGTCCTCGAAGGACATGTTCGCGTCCTCATCGCCCGGCACGCCCCAGTCGAGCATGTATACGTCATAGCCCTCGCCGCAGAGGTACTCGATGAGGCTGTTGCCCGGCATGAGGTCGAGGACGTAGGGACGGTTGATGAGGGCGTAGACGATGAGGATCGGGACCGGATGCTTGTTCTCGGCCTCGGTCTGGTAGTGGTAGAGGCTGGCCTTGTTCTTGGTCCAGACGACTTCCTTCGGCGTCTGGCCGGTCTCGGCCTGCGCGCCTTCGACCACGATGCTCATGCCCTTGCTGTACTTGTCGAAGAAGTCCTCCATGCCGGAGGGCGTTATTTGCTCCGTCATTTAGCTCTCCCCTTTCTTGCGTACGTCGCCGACGGTGATCTGACCGTCAGCCCCTGTTCCCTCGACCTCCGCGAGGTCCACGCCCAACTCCGCGGCCTTGCGCTGGGCCGCGCTGCTCGCCTTTACGCCGTCTGATCCAGCCTCCGCGCCGCCGTTGGCCTCTGATGCGCTCGTATCCGAAGCGGTGTCGAGTCCGGCGATGTCGGGTCCGAGGTCCCCCAGGCTCGTGAGGAGCTGGTCGTGCTTGTCCTCTACCTGGTCCACTCGCTCGTCGAGGTGATCCGTTGCGTGCGTGTCCGAAGGTTGATCGAGGATGGCGATGAGCCGGTCGAGCTTGCTCTCTACCTGGTCCATGCGCCCACCCAACTCGTTCGTCGCGCTCGCGTCGGCGGGCTGCTCGATCGCGTTGGAGATTCCGTCCAACTTC
>JACDGB010000026.1 GCA_013815485.1 Rubrobacter sp. | reverse complement strand
TGGCGCCCGCGAACATGGACTCTCCTACTCGCAACTCATCCACGGCCTGAAGCTCGCCGAGATAGACCTGGATCGCAAGATCCTCGCCGACCTCGCCGCGACCGAACCGGACGCATTCGGCGCGATCGTCGCCCAAGCTCAGAACGCCCTGAACGGCGACCCCGTCCAGCGGCGCATCGAAGTCGAACGCAAGCCGGAGGAGCCGCGCAAGCAAGAGCCCGCGCCGATGCAAGCTACGGGGGCCCTCGTAGAGGCTGAGGCTTCTACCGAGGCTGAAGCGTCCGCTGAGAATACATCTTCGGTGGATGACACGGATGCTGCGGAGCGCAAGGCCGAGGAATCGGATGTAGAGAAAGCCTCTGGCGACGAAGAGAGCTAGGAGCGAGCCGACGCTCTCACCGAAGCGGGCCGCACAGCTCGCCCGGAAGAAGCATCGGGAAGCTGAGCGGTTGTTTCTGGCCGAGGGCGAGGATCTGGTCTCGGAGTCTTCCGAGCCGCCGCGTTATCTCTTCATCGAAACGGAAGACGTGCGAAAAATCTCGACCCTCACCACCCCGACGGGGCCGGTGGGGGTCTTCCCTTTCCTGGACGTGGGGGCCGCCGAACTTCTGCGGAGCCGAGACCGGATCGTCGCGCTCCACGGCCTCCAGGACCCTGGCAACGTGGGCACTATCATTCGAGCGGCCCATGCTTTCGGGGCAGGAGTCGCGCTCTCCCGCCGTAGCGCCGATCTGTACAATCCCAAGACCGTGCGAGCCACGATGGGCTCCATCTTCCACGCTCCGATTGCGCGGGAGATCGAGACCGCTGGGTTTCTGGAAGAAGCCTCCGCCGACGGTTTCACGACCATCGCCGCCGTGCCGGAGGCGGGAGAGCCAGCGAAATCCCTGCCCGATGGGAAGTTCGTTCTGGTGGTCGGGGCAGAGGGTTCCGGGTTGCCGGAGGGAGTGGTCTCAGCGTGCGATGGGGTGGTGACGATACCATCTCAGGCGGCCTCGTTGAACGCGGCGGTCGCGGCCTCAATTCTGCTCTACGAGGCGTATATGCGTGTGCTACCATAGCCGCCACTGATGTACGATCCTAGTCAGATGGCAAGGTTTGCTCGTGAGGCGGCTAGACTTGCTGACGCATCTAAGTTCGCTGAACAGGCGCGCAGGGCTGCGGAGGCCGCCAAGCACCTCGACGCATCCAAGTTCGCTGAACAGGCGCGCAGGGCTGCGGAGGCCGCCAAGCACCTCGACGTATCCAAGTTCGCTGAACGGGCGCGCAGGGCTGCGGAGGCCGCCAAGCACCTCGACGCATCCAAGTTCGCTGAACAGGCGCGCAGGGCTGCTGAGGCTGCCAGCCGCGTTGACCGGGAGCAAGTCGTCGCCGAGGCATCAAGGTTCACGGAACAAGCACAGGCCGCCATCAGAGCTGCTAAGAACTTGGCGGAGCTAGAGCGACTACGGATCGAGTATCTTGGACGTTCCTCTCAACTCACAGAAGTAAAAAAGCTCGTTCGGGAGTTGCCAGTTGAAGCACGTCCCGAAGTGGGCGGAGTGGCAAACCGAGCTTCTCGCGACCTAGAAGACGCCATAAAGGTTCGGGCGGAAGAACTCGCTTTTATCGAGCGTGAGGCGCGGCTTCGTGCCGAGGCGGTGGATGTGACCCTGCCCGGCGTGCCGTATCCGAAGGGTAGCCTCCATCCCTCCATGCGAGTCGTGGACGAGGTCGTGGACTTCTTCGTGGGGCTCGGGTACCGGGTCGCGGAAGGTCCAGAGGTGGAGACCGACTACTACAACTTCACGGCGCTCAATATCCCGCCGGGGCACCCGGCGCGCACCATGCAGGATACGTTCTTCCTGGATGAAGGGCTGGTGTTGCGGACTCACACTTCACCGGTCCAAATCCGGACGATGCTCTCGCAGGAGCCGCCGGTTTACGTGGTGTGTCCGGGGCGGACGTACCGGCGCGACTCAGACCCGACGCACACGCCGATGTTCAACCAGATCGAAGGTCTCGCGGTGGACCGTGGGATCACGCTCTCGCATCTGAAGGGAACGCTGGCGGCGATGGCGCGGCATGTATTCGGCGAGGACGTGAAGGTGAGGCTCAGGCCGAGCTACTTCCAGTTCACCGAGCCGAGCGTGGAGTTGGATGTGAGCTGCTTCGTGTGCGGCGGATCGGACCCGAAGTGCAAGGTCTGCAAGGGTGCCGGCTGGCTGGAGATGCTCGGCGCCGGAATGGTGGACCCGGCTGTCCTCGAAGAAGTCGGCTACGACCCGGAGGAGTACACCGGCTTCGCATTTGGAATGGGTCCAGACCGGATGGCGATGGCGAAGTACGGCGTGGCGGACCTCCGGCTCTTCTTCGAGGGCGACCTCCGCTTCCTCCGACAGTTTTAGAAGACTTAGAAAGGCATTCGTTTGCGCGTTCCGTTGAGTTGGCTCCGAGAGTACGTGGACTTCGATCTCTCCGTGGACGAACTGGTCGAGGCTATTTCCTTGCACAGCCAAGAGGTGGATGGCGTCCATCGGCTCGGCGTGCTCGACGGCGAGGTCGTCGTGGGCGAGGTCGTCGAGTTCGGGCAGCATCCCAACGCCGACCGCCTCTTCGTGGCGAAAGTGGACCTCGGCGGGAGAGAAGTCCAGATCGTGGCCGGAGCCCCGAACCCGTACCCCGGAGCGCGTGTCCCGGTCGTCCTTCCCGGCAGCGTCATGGACGACGGGACGAAGCTGAAAAAGGCGAAGCTGCGCGGCCTCGAATCCAACGGTATGATGATGAGCGAGCGCGAACTCGGCGTCTCGAACGACCACGGCGGCATCCTGCTCCTCGATGAATCGCATGAGGTCGGATGTCCGGTCTTGGATTACTTCCCTGTCGGCGAGACCGTGCTGGAGTTGGACGTGAACCCGAATCGCCCGGACCTGTGGGGCATGATCGGGATCGCTCGCGAACTGGCCGCCATCCTGCGCACGGACTTCCGCATCCCCGAACCCTCGTTCGAGACGGGCGGAGCACCGACCGATGAGTATGGTTTGCGCGTTGAGGCTGAGGATCTGTGTTCGCGCTACGACCTGCGCCGCGTCTCGAACGTCGTGCCCGGAAAACGTGCGCCGCTGGCGATGCGGCGTCGAATCTTCTCTGCCGGAATGCGGTCCATAAACGCCGTTGTGGACGCGACCAACTACGTCATGCTGGAGACCGGACAGCCCATCCACGCCTTCGACGCGGAGAAGGTGCGTGGTGGCATCGTCGTCCGGCGGGGCCGTCCTGACGAGAGGATCACGCTGCTCGACGGCTCGACGAGGGATCTCAGCCCGGAGATGCTCGTGATCTCCGACGAGGAGCGCGGTCTCGTCATCGCCGGGGTGATGGGCGCGGAGGACGCCGAGGTGGGGGAGGAGACGACTGACGTCCTGATCGAAGTCGCCAACTTCGAGGGCCGAAACATCCTCAAGACCTCTCAGAAGCTCGGACTTCGCACCGACGCCTCGGGCCGCTACGAGCGCGGCCTCGACCCGAATATGGTGGACTACGCGATGCGGCGCGTGACGGAGCTTTTAACCCGAAACCCCGGAGGCGAAGCCGCCGCCGGCACCCTCAGCCACTACCCTGAGCCGGTGCGGTCGTGGGAAGTTCCCATGCGGATCGAACGCGCCGAACTGCTGCTCGGCGTCCCGGTCGAGGAAGATGAAGCTGCGGAACGTCTCGAATCACTGGGATGTGAGGTCAGTGTCGAAGGCGGGCGGCTTTCAGCCATCGTTCCGACTTTCCGGCGGGATCTGTGGCGGGAGGTGGATCTGATCGAGGAGGTCGGGCGACTCAATGGGCTCGACCGCGTGCCGGAGGAGTTGCCGAAAACCTCGCTCCCCGGCGGCCTTACGTCCGCGCAGCAGAAGGTTCGCGCCGTGCGGCGTCTGCTCGCTGATATCGGGCTCGCCGAAGCCGTCACGTATCCGTTTGGTCCGGATCGGTGGCTCAAAGACCTCGGCCTAGATGACGGCCACGAGCCTCCACGGCTTGCCAACCCGCTGAGCGCGCAGGCGAGGGAGATGCGCTCGACCTTGCTGCCCAGTCTGCTCGACGCCGCGGCCCGCAACGAGGCGTTCGGGGTCGAGGGCGGCGCCATCTTCGAGGTCGGGCGCGTCTTCGAGGCGTCCCCGCCCCCCGAGGGTTTGCGAGAGGCCGCCATCCACTTCCGCTTCACCGGCGAGATGGACCGTCTCGGTCCCGAAGTGGAACCGAACGCAGCCTCCCTCATGGGCGTCGAGGAAATATCGAGGGTCGGGGGCGTGCTCGCTGGCACGATACGCGCCGCCGCATGGAACGCCCCGGAGCGGCGCGCCGGTTTCTTCGAGGCGAAGGGCATCGTGGAGAGGTTGATACCCGGAGCATCGTTCGCGCCGGGAGTGAAGCCATTCCTCCATCCCGGACGCTCGGCTGTCGTGTACGTGGGGGACGCGGTGGCCGGGTGGGTCGGTGAGTTGGATCCCGATGTGGCTGAGAAGTTCGATCTCTCATCCTCACCGACTGCCTTCGAGTTGGACCTCGCTTTCTGCGAGCCGGACACCGCGCCGCGCTTCGAGCCGTTCACCAACGTGCCAGCCGTGAGCCGGGACCTGGCTGTGGTCGTGGATAACGCGGTGCCCGCGGGCGACATGCTGGCGACTGTCCGCGCGCTCGGGAGCCCGGTGCTCGTTGGGGCGCGCGTCTTCGATGTTTATGAGGGAAGTCAGGTCCCCGAAGGCAAGAAGAGCGTCGCGCTGCGCTTCGCATTGCGAGGCGAGGAGACGCTCACCGACGAGGTCGTGAACGCCGAGTTGGGCCGCATCGCGGAGCGGCTAAGGGAGGCGTTCGGCGCGGAAGTGCGGAGCGGTTAGCCCCGGCGACTCTGCCATTCGGAACTCAGGATGCTCATGAGGATCGCGTCATGAAAGGCGTGGTCGCGTTTGATCGCCTGCCTCATCCGCCCCTCTTCGCGGAAGCCGAGCTTCTCGTAGGCAGATATCGCAATCCCATTGAAATCGAAGACGCTCAGGCCAATGCGGTGCAGCTTCAGTTTCTCGAAGCCGTACCCGAGCACAGCCTCGATGGCCTCTGCGCCGTAGCCTTTGTCCCGGTCCTCGGGGCGGCCCACGATGATTGATAGATCCGCCGAGGCGTGCGCCTCGCTGAGGTTTATCAGGCTGATTATGCCGATTGGGTCGCGCTCGCCCTTTCGGAAGATGGCGAACGAGTCGTCGGTCCTTGACATCTCGCGCTCCTCGAAGAGCCGCTGGACCGCCTTCACGCCGAGGGGCGCCGATGCCCAACTCGTCAGTCGCCAGACCTCCGGGTCCTCGTACCATTCGCCGTAGAGCGGGTAGTTCCTGCTGACGTGGCGCCGAAGCTCCACCCGATCGCCTTCGAGTCTCATGGCTTTGGCCGACAGCTTCATGGGGACGAATATATCGGGTTTAATGGCGAGGCGCTATGTTAAAATCTCGTTATTGTGAAGGTAATCCCAGATCGTCTCGTTCCTTTGGGCTTTGGCAAATTCGTGCGTTCCGACAGGATCGTGGCCCTCGTCCCTATCGAGGACGATAGGGGAAGCGGACGCCGCACGCTGGTCTACGTGGAGAATGTCCGCGACCCTATGGTGGCCGGACGCACGGAGAACACCATCCTGCGTGACATGGTCGGCCCGGAGAGCGGTTCTATCGAGCTACTTCGGGAGCTTCAAGTCCAGATCGGGCAGGTCAGGCCGCTGCTGAAATCCTCCATCCGCTCCGAGGCCGGCCTCGACCTCGATCAGCTATCTCGCCGGATCACGGAACTCACTGGGGAGTGAGCCGCAAAGAAACCCTGAAACGTTCCTTCTACGACAGAGATCCCCGCGATGTGGCGGTAGATCTCCTGGGATGCGTCCTCGTCCACGAGACTACCGAAGGCATCGCCTCAGGCGTCATAGTAGAGACGGAGGCGTATCTGTGCGCGGATGACCCGGCATGTCACGCCTACAATGGACCAACCATGCGAAACCGCACCATGTTTTCGGGCGCGGGCCTGGCATACGTCTATCGCTCCTACGGCATTCACACTCTTCTCAACGTCGTCTGCGAGGAGGAAGGACGAGGCAGCGCCGTTCTCATACGCGCGCTCGGGCCGCTGGAAGGCGGCGATTTGATGGCGGATCGCCGTGGGAGGTCCGATCTCTGCACTGGACCAGGCAAGTTGACTCAGGCGTTGGGCATAGAGATGAACCACGACGCCCATGACCTGACGAGATCTCCGCTCACCATTCGCCACGGTGACCCGCTGGAGGCAGAAATCGTCGCCACCACCCGCATTGGCATCAGCCGGGGCGTGGATCTCCCGTATCGCTACCTCGTCCTCGGAGATCCCAACGTCTCCGTGCGTCCGAAGGTCATCAGCGGGCGCGGGCTGGAGCGTTCCGAGTACGCTCGTCCGCGGGCGTAGCCTCCGGTTTCGGGCTGTCTTCGGGGCCGCGCATCTGCTCCTCCAGCGTCATGTCCACGCCCTCGAACTCGCGGACGGGCTCTCCGGCGAGTGTGTCCTGCGAGTACGTGCTCCAGATCTCCGCTGGGTTGATGCCTCCCGCGAGACCGTTCAGTTCGCGTGAGTAATCGAGGACGTACTCAAGTGTCTCCCCGCCCTCCGCGTATCCCATCCAGACTCCGGTGACCATGTGCGGCGTGTACCCGATGAACCAGGCGTCGAAGAAGTTCTCGCTCGTCCCCGTCTTCCCGGCCACCGGCTGGGACTTCAAGGCGGCCTTCCGGGCGATGCCCTCTGTCACGTCCCCGATCATGATTTCAGTTGCTTGAGAGGCGATCTCTGGCTCTATAACCTGCTCGCCTTCGGGGTTTTTAGGAGCTTCATAGATCACCTTCTCTCCCTGATCTCCCCGATTCGTCGTGACCCGCAAAATAGTTGTCGGCTCCATTCGTTCTCCGCCGTTGGCTATTGTCGCGTACGCTGTAGCCATGTCCATCGGCGAGACTTCCTGTGCGCCGAGGGCTATCGAAGGGTGCGGATGTTCCCCGAAGTCCGCCGTGACGCCGAGCCTCCCGGCTACCTCCGCGACCTTCTCGGGACCGTTCTCCAGTCCCCTGTCGTTGTCGTTCATTACCAGATCCGTGAAGACCGTGTTGTCCGATTGCCAGAGAGCCTCTTTCAGGGAGATCTCACCGCGCTCGATGCCATCGTAGTTCCTGACCTTCCATTTCTCCGGCCTGCCCGTCCCGACGTCCACCTGATAAACCTTTGTCTCCGAGACGAACTCGGTATCCGGGTCAATGCCTTGCTCAAGCGCGGCGATCAAGGCGAACGGCTTGACGGAGCTTCCGGGCTGCCGACGTCCCTGGGTCGCCAGGCTGAACTGCGAGTCCTGATCCCGGTTTCCGAGCATCGTCCTGACGAAGCCAGTCTCGGGTTCCGTGGAGACGAGCGCAACCTCGGGGTCCTGCGGGTTGGGCAGGTAGCCGGAGGTGCCATAGACGATATCCTGAGCCGCGACCTGCGCTTCGAGATCGAGGGTCGTGTACACGTTCAGCCCGCCCTGATAGATCGTGTTCGCGCCGTACTTCTCGACCAGCTCATCCTGCGCCATCTCAGCGAAGTCGCGGGTGAACGCGGGACCTCCGAGCCCGGACTCGACCAGCGGCGCCATCGGCCACTCCTCCGGGAGTTCTTGATCCAGAGCCCCTGTGTAATCCTGCTCGGTGATGTATCCGGTGTCGAACATCTTCCTGAGCACCAGGTCGCGTTGATGGCGCGCTTCTTCCCGGTCCTCTCCGAGCGTGGATGGAGACCACAGAAGCCCCACCAGCGTCGCGGATTCCGCGATGGTCAAATCCTCCACGGACTTGTCGAAATACGTCTCGGCGGCAGCGGCCGCCCCGTAGGCGTTGTTGCCGAAATACACGACGTTCATGTAGTCAACCAGGATGTCGTCCTTCGAGGGCTTGACGCGCTCGATCTCTATAGCTATCAGGGCTTCCTTGACCTTGCGGGAGATGGAGCGGTCCTGTGAGAGGTAGGCGTTCCTCACATATTGCTGCGTGATGGTGCTCGCTCCCTCCACGGCCTCGCCCGCCCGGATGTCTACATACAAGGCACGCATAATGCCCAGTGCGTCCACGCCGCCGTGCGTTCTGAACCGCTCGTCCTCTTTGGCGACCAGCGCGTTCAATAGGCTCAGGGGCATCTCGTCTTTGGAGGCCGTCTCGCGGTTCTGGCCCTGAAATAGAGTTCCGATCACGCGCCGCGAGCCCTCAGTGTCACCGAGCGGCGCCGAGTATATGTACGTCGGGTGCGTCGAGATGCGGTCTGGCTCGTCTAGTCCATCCACTATCTTCACGACCCCTATGTAACTTCCGGTTGCGAACCCGATGGCGGCGACCATCACGCACAGGAGGAACACGCCGATAGCACGCAGTATTTTCGACTTGATCTCGCGTAAGTTCAGCCGCCGCTTCCCGGAGCCGGAAGCCGACTGTTTCGGCCTTCCCGGCCCCGAGCGTCGGGTGTTCTTCGTCCCGCTTCTCTGGGATGTTCGAGCCATCGAAAACCTATAGTACACTAGCCGCCGGAACGTTCCACTTTAGACACGAGGGGGTTGTGCCCGGTTGATGGACTCCGGATCTGAACACGTTCGCCGGATCTACGACAACGCCGTTGACGCCGTCCCCAGGGACGAACTCGACCGCCGCCTGAAAAGCGGCAAAGAACTTCGGGTCAAACTCGGCATAGACCCAACGGCCCCAGACATCCACCTGGGATTCGCGGTGGTGCTCCGGAAACTTCGGCAATTCCAGCGGCTCGGACACACCGCCGTGCTCGTGATCGGGGACTACACGGCCAGAGTCGGCGATCCTTCAGGACGTTCGAAGACCCGTCCCATCCTCACGCCAGAAGAGATCGAAGCGAACACCCGCACGTACCTGGATCAGGCATACCTCATCCTCGACCGCCAGCGAACCGAAGTGCGCCACAACTCCGAGTGGCTCGCGCCGCTCTCGCTCGCTGACATCATCCATCTCACCCGCGCAACCACCGTGGCCCGCGTCCTGGAGCGCGACGATTTCAGCAAACGATTCGCCGCCGGAGACGCTATCTCCCTCACCGAGCTCCTCTACCCCCTGATGCAGGCATACGACTCCGTGGCCACTGACGCCGACGTGGAACTCGGCGGCACCGACCAACTCTACAATCTGCTAATGGGCCGTCACGTCATGGAGTATTACGGCAAGATGCCCCAGTGCGTGCTCACCACGCCGCTCCTCGTCGGCGCCGACGGCGAGAAGAAGATGAGTAAATCCCTCGGCAATTACATCGGCGTCACCGACCCGCCAGGCGAGATGTTCGGCAAGACCATGAGCATCCCCGACCCTCTCATGCGCGATTACTACCGCCTGATCCTGGACCGCGAACCTCCCGAGGCTCCACCCGTGGAGCAGAAACGCGAGCTGGCTCGCTCCGTAGTGCGCGCCTTCCACGATGACAATGCTGTCGCCATCGCGGAGAAGCACTTCGACACCGTAACCGGTCGAGGCATACCGGAAGATGCGCCGGAGGTGCGTTTGCCGCCGGACGCGGAAGTTTGGATCGTGGACCTAGTAACCCGCGCCGGTTTCGCCAAGACCAACGGGGAGGCCCGCCGTTTCCTTCGGGGCGGTGCCGTGCGGCTAGACGGAGAGGTGGTCCGGAACGAACAACTTTCCCTGAAGACCGCCGTCCTGGACGGCGTGGTTCTTCAAGTCGGCAAGCGTCGCTACGCCCGGCTCGTGAGTTCGGAGTAGGCACCACTGCCAGCCACCGAAAGAAACCTCGGTAGTGCCTTGATCTTCCTCGCAGTGCCGCTATAATCGCCATCGTCGGTTTGGAAATCGGCGCATCAGTGGGGCGGAAGGCCGCCAGAAACTGAGTCCGCGAAGGTTTGACACCCGATCGGCAGGTGGTATACTTCTGGAGCTGATGTTGGAGAACGACTTGACAACCAAGCAGGGACGCGCAAGGTAAGCCTCCCCACAAACGTGGGAGTGTTGACCGGGCCCGCCGAAAGGCGGGCGTTTCAGTCCCCGGAGGTTTTGTTCTCCGCAAGCTCCGCCGAGAGGCAAGGAGCCTGAGGCCTTGAAAACTGAATAGCAGCGAAAGACCAAGTAGTGATAGGTGAACCCGTCATTACGCCGAGGTTGACTCTTTGCGATCCGAGAGTGAAATGCGGATCGTCAAGCGGGTGGCGCCCGCGCAAATTTAACTTCAGCTCCACTTCGGTGGGGCGAGTTAGTTCGGAGAGTTTGATCTTGGCTCAGGACGAACGCTGACGGTGTGCTTTAGACATGCAAGTCGAACGAGAACACCCTTCGGGGCTAGTAAAGTGGCGAACGGGTGAGTAACACGTGGGCAACCTGCCCCTCGCAGGGGGACAACCGGAGGAAACTCCGGCTAATACCCCGTAAGCTCTTGGAGTCGAGTGACTTTGGGAGGAAAGGTAGCTTCGGCCATCCGGCGAGGGATGGGCCCGCGGTACATTAGCTAGTTGGTGGGGTAACGGCCCACCAAGGCGACGATGTATAGCTGGTCTGAGAGGATGATCAGCCACACTGGGACTGAGACACGGCCCAGACTCCTACGGGAGGCAGCAGTCGGGAATCTTGCGCAATGGGCGAAAGCCTGACGCAGCAACGCCGTGTGGGTGAGGAAGGCCTTAGGGTCGTAAAGCTCTGTTGTTGGGGACGAAGGGCGAAGGGTTAATAGCCCCTAGCTTGACGGTACCCTTCGAGGAAGCCCCGGCTAACTACGTGCCAGCAGCCGCGGTAATACGTAGGGGGCGAGCGTTGTCCGGAATTATTGGGCGTAAAGAGCGTGTAGGCGGTTTGGTAAGTCCGCCGTGAAAACCCAGGGCTCAACCCTGGGCGTGCGGTGGAAACTGCCAAGCTAGAGGATGGTAGAGGCGAGTGGAATTCCCGGTGTAGCGGTGAAATGCGCAGATATCGGGAGGAACACCAGTAGCGAAGGC
>JACDGB010000025.1 GCA_013815485.1 Rubrobacter sp. | reverse complement strand
CACGCCGCCGGGGGTCCATCGCTTCAGCAGATACTCGTGGTGGGGCCTCGATAGCTCCTCGTGGCCGTCGAGCACGCCGCCGCGGTCCAGGTAGTAGAGTACCCAGGCCCGCGCGAACACGTCGTATGGGGCCATCGTCGGCAGGCCCGCGTCGTAGAGCGGCATCAGCCCCTCCAGGTACGCGGCGCTTTGCGGATGCTGCTCCCGCCAGTCCGGCGCCTGTCCCAGAAACCAGGCCGTGGACGAGGGCGAGCCTGCCACGGACCCGTCACCGGAGAGCAGGCCCGCGACATCGTCGAGGTCGGCCCTGCCGGCGAAGGCTTCGAGTGAGAACAGGGCGGTCGTGCGGCGCTTGAAAAGCCGCTCCGCAGGCAGCAGGCTCAACTTCTTTCGCCGCTCTTCGTCGTAGTGACGGAGCTGGGCGTATGGCAGGTCGAGGCCCAAATCCTCGCCTTCCCGGAGGAGGGTCGGCAGGATCATCTCGAAGCCCACCGTGCGATGCGCCTCGCGCTCCAGCGTGGCGGCGTTCAACCAGATGTAGCGTTGTCCGGCCTCCCGTTGCTCCTGGTCTTGCTCCCGGTTCCCGACCCGCGCCAGAAGCAGCACGACCGACAGGGTGGTCAGCATGCGGTCGTAAGCGTAGGGCACGCTCCCGCCCCAGCTCCCGTCGGGGTGCTGGCGGTTTGTCAGGCCCACTAGCAAACCCGGATACGCCAGGGAACCGTCAGCGTTCCTGAGCCGCGCCGCCCAGGAGGTGTCGTAATCCGTCGCCTGCGTGAGGTAGGAGAGATCCGACCGCAGCAGTTCTCCGGCCGCGAAATCCAGGTAGGCGGAGAGACGCACGCGAGTGCGCCTCAGTCCCTGATCGCTATGCGAATCCCCATCAAACCCCCTCGACCGCGATCCTTCGGTTTCTCCGGATCGCACCCGAATCGTATACTCTCGCGCACCAGCATGCAACGGCGGCCCACTAAAGGCCGTCCCCGACGACGCCGATATACCCCAGGAGAGTGGTTATGAGCCGTGGCGATTCAGAGGAAAAGAGGCTGGACTCGCGCGCGCAGCCGGAGCCAGAATCCGCGCACTCTCCGCCTTCGTTGCCGGAGTTGCTGGAATGGCCCGAGGAGCGCGTGGCGCGTTGGGTGGAAGGCTTCGAAATCCCCGTGGTCATGGGGTGGCCGTTCAACGGCACGCGCCGCTGGTACTTGTCGCACCGGCGCAGCCATCCCGATGACGACCGAGATTACCTGACTACCCTGGCGCGTCGGCAGGCCGAGTGCCACCGGATGGTCTTCGCTCATGGGGTACGCGTGATCATGGCTCCGCTCTTCGGCGGAGAATTGCTCGAACGGGGGGAAGCCTACATGGAGTACGTCCTCGGCGGTCTCTCCGGCCTGGCGGAGGACGTACTCTACCGGGAGATGTTCGAAGCCGGGTTGCGGGTACGCTTCTACGGAGATTACGAAGAGATGCTTGACACCCCGAGCCTGCGTCCAGTGCTGCGGGCGTGCGAGAGCCTCGAGTCCGCCACTGCCTCGGGGGAAGGCCCATTGCTCATGATAGGGCTCTTCGCCGACGAACCCTATCCGGCCATCTCGCGCCTGAGCGTCGAGTTCGCCGCCGAACACGGCCGGACGCCGGATCGGCGCGAGCTGATCCATGCGTACTACGGCATCTCACTCCCTGACCTGAGCCTGTACCTGGGCTTCCTCCAACCCCAGCTCTTCGACGTACCCCTCCTGGCGACGGGGAAAGAAGACCTCTACTACACCCTGAACCCCTCGCCCGGCCTCACCGAACCGCAGTTGCGCGGCATACTCCATGACCATCTCGTGACCCGCCGCGAGCCAGAAGTCGCGGACTATAGCTCACTCTCCAGCGACGCTCAGGCGGCGCTCGTCGCCCACAACGAACGGTTCTCCGGCATCACCCTCGGCGTCGGTCGCATGGATCCGCTCACCGGGACGTGGCTACCATTGCTGCCCGGCGATGACGAATTCGGGTAAACGGTTCGCTACGTTGGTGAGTTCGGGAGCCGAAGATGAGCCCTCGACTCCCGAACTCTGTATCAGGACGGGGCAGAGGTACGACCGCCGCGCAGCGCGGTTCCGGCGTCGGCCATTGCCTGGAGCTTGCCGAACGCCACCTCGCGGGGCAGGTGGTTCATTCCGCATGAGCTGGTGATGAGTGTTTGCTCCGGAGTGAGCCATCTTTGCGCCTCGATGCGCTCGATTATCTGACCCACCGATTCGACGCTCTTGCTCTGCACGTCCGCCGCGCCGATAGCGAGTTGCTGGTTGTTCAAGACTCCTTCGTAGCGGTCGGCGAAGTCGTGCTCCACCATCAGCGCGTCGCAATCAATACGGACGATGGCGTCGGCCGGATAGTCACCGAAATCGAAGTAGCGGTGGCCGATCTGGTCCCCCGAATCGAACTCCTCGCTGACCGAGTAATTGCCCTGGCAAATATGCACCCATTTGTTCATGCCAATGCCATCGAAAGCCCGATTCACGGCCTCGACCGCCGCCTCGACCTCGGGCCGATCCACGGCTGCGAAGAGCGGCTCGTCTATCTGGACGTGCCGACAGCCAGCCTCCTCAAGCGCCTTGAAGTTCCGGTTGATAACCTCCGCGAGATCCATCATAAAGGCCGCGATATCATCATAATGCTCGTCGTGGGCCACTTTGGCGAGCATGTGCGGGCCGGTCATGGTCACCTTCGGCTCCCCGCGGGCGAACCTCGACACCATCTGAAACTCGTCCACCAGACCGAGATCCCCGTACCCGACCTTGCCGGTGAGGACGGCGCCAGGATGTGTTACGCTCTCGTCTTTCGGCGTGATCGGCTTCGGGCGCGTCTCGCCCGAGAAACCGGGAATCTTCTGCCAGAAGAAGTTGAGCATGGCGTTGGGCGGCGCGTGACGGTTGTTGGTGCGGCGGTGCATCTCGCCGCCCGTGACCACGTCTATGCCCGCCGCATCCTGGTCGGCTATCGCCCCCTGGCTCGCCCGAAACTGGACATCAGCCATCTCGGCCCCGGACAGAGCACCAGCCTCGACTTGCCTCTCCAGAACCTCGTACCAGCGCGGGACGCTGTGGGCGCCAACAACGGTAGTCGTGTACTTCTCCAATAGCATTCTTTGAACCCTCCTTCTATCCACCATCCACCGCCAGAGTTTAGGCGGCTCCCTCGAACTGGTCAACTCGAACCGGACGGCTACTAATTCCAGCCCGGCTCCTTCTCCCTCACTGCTCGGGGTCGTAGGCCAGGTTCGGGGCGAGCCACTTCTCGGCTTCTTCCTGTGTCATGCCCTTGCGAGAGGCGTAGTCGGAGACCTGGTCGCGTCCGATCTCCGACACCCCAAAGTACCGCGACTCGGGATGCGAGAAATAGAAACCGCTGACCGCCGACGGCGGGCTCATGGCGAAGTTCTCCGTGATCGAGATGCCAGAATTCTCCTCTGCATCCACCAGATCCCAAAGCGTCCCCTTCTCCGTATGCTCGGGACAGGCCGGATAGCCCGGAGCAGGCCGAATACCCCGATATTCCTCTTTGATGAGACCCTCGCTACCCAGCTTCTCGTTCGCTGCGTAGCCCCAGAATTCCTTTCGGACGCGCTCGTGCATGTGTTCGGCGAACGCCTCCGATAGCCGGTCGGCGAGAGCCTGGACCATGATCGCATTGTAGTCATCGTTCTCCTCGCGGAAACGCTTGCTGACTTCATCCGCCCCGATGCCAGCCGTCACCGCGAAGAAGCCCATGTGATCCTCAAGCCCCGTCTCCTTCGGCGCCACGAAGTCCGCGAGCGAACGGTTGGGCCGTCCTGGCGATTTCGCCCGCTGCTGGCGCAGGAAATGGAAGTTTATCAGAGTCTCCTCGCGCGAGCCATCCGGCGAGTAGATTTCCACGCTGTCGTTCGGCAGGGCGTTGGCCGGGAAGAGGCCGACTACCGCGCGGGCCTCCAGCCACTTTTCTTTGATGATGCGGTTGAGCAATTCCTGGGCGTCGTCGAAGAGTTTCCGGGCTTCCTCGCCCTTCTCCGGGTCGTCTAGTATCCTCGGGTAGCTGCCCTTCATCTGCCACGAGTGGAAGAAGAATGTCCAGTCTATGTAAGGACGTATTTCATCCAGCGGGTAATTATCGAACGACTTTATGCCGAGCGCATTCGGTCGCGGCGGATCGTAACCTTCCCAATCTATCTTCGTCCGGTTGGCCCGCGCCTTCTCCAGCGAGGTGAGCCTCGTGCCGGAGCGGCGTCCGGCGTGCTTGCGACGCACCTCTTCGTACTCGGTGGCGATGCGTTCGACGTAGGATGCCTTGTTCTTCTCGCTCACGAGGTTTTGAACCACGCCGACGGCGCGGGAGGCATCTTTTACGTGGATAGTGGGATGATCGTAACCCGGCGCTATCTTCACCGCCGCGTGCGTCTGCGAAGTCGTCGCCCCGCCAATGAGCAGCGGTATGTCAAAGCCCTCGCGCTGCATCTCCTTCGCGTTGTGAACCATCTCGTCCAGAGAAGGAGTAATGAGGCCCGACAGCCCGATGATGTCCGCGCCTTTCTCCCGCGCCACCTCGAGTATCTTCGCCGAAGAGACCATCACCCCGAGGTCTATCACCTCGAAATTGTTGCATTGTAATATAACACCAACGATATTCTTGCCGATGTCGTGAACGTCGCCCTTCACCGTCGCCATCACGACCGTGCCTTTTGGTTTTTGGACGGCGGTCTTCTCCGCTTCGATGTATGGGATCAGGTACGCCACGGCCCGCTTCATCACGCGCGCGCTCTTGACCACTTGCGGCAAGAACATCTTGCCCGAGCCGAACAGGTCCCCGACCACGTCCATGCCGGCCATCAGGGGGCCTTCGATCACCTCGACCGGATGCGGATAACTTTGCCGCGCCTCCTCGGCGTCCTCCTCAGCGAACTCCGCGATGCCCTTGACCAGCGCGTGTTCCAGCCGCTTCTCAACCGGCCACGAACGCCACTCCTGAGCCTCGGCCTCCTTCACGCCGTCGCCCTGATCCCGGTACTTCTCGGCCAGCTCCAATAACCGCTCCGTGGCGTCGTCGCGATGGTTCAACACCACGTCCTCGACGGCCTCTCGTAGCTCGTCGCCGATATCATCGTAGACCCCGAGCTGGCCCGCGTTGACTATGCCCATCGTCAGCCCGGCGTCTATGGCGTGGTAGAGAAAGACGGCGTGGATGGCCTCGCGCACGCGATCGTTGCCGCGGAACGAGAACGAGACGTTGGAGATACCGCCCGAGGTACGGGCGCGGGGGAGGGTGGCATGAATCTCTCGCACCGCCTCGATGTAGTCCACGCCGTAGTTGTTGTGTTCATCAATGCCGGTGGCTATGGCGAAGACGTTCGCGTCGAAGATTATGTCCTCCGGCGGGAAGCCGACGGTTTCGGTGAGTAGCTTATGGGCGCGGGCGCAGATATTCACTTTCCGTTCCCTCGTGTCGGCCTGGCCGTCCTCATCGAAGGCCATCACGATCACGGCTGCCCCGTATTTCCTGAGCAGCTTCGCCTGACGGATGAACTCCTCTTCGCCCTCTTTCATGCTTATGGAGTTCACGACGGGCTTGCCCTGAATGCACTTCAGGCCAGCTTCGATGATGGTCCATTTGGACGAGTCGATCATCACGGGGACGCGCGAGATGTCCGGCTCGCCAGCGACGAGGTTGAGGAACGTGACCATTGCCTCCTCGCCGTCGAGCATCCCCTCGTCCATGTTCACGTCAATTATTTGCGCGCCGTTCTCGACCTGGCTGCGCGCCACTTCCAAAGCGGTTTCATAGTCGCCGGCGAGGATCAAATCCTTGAACCGCCGCGAGCCCGTGACGTTCGTCCGCTCCCCGACGTTCACGAACAGCGAGTCCGGCCCGATGTCGCACGGCTCAAGCCCCGAGAGGCGCGTGAGGCGCGGACGATCCGGGATCTCGCGCGGCGGGCTACCCGAGACGGCTTCGGCTATCGCTTCGATGTGATCCGGCGTGGTGCCGCAGCAGCCCCCGACGATGTTCAGCCAGCCGTTCTTCGCCCACTCCCCGACCTCGGCGGACATTTGCTCCGGAGTCTCGTCGTACTCGCCGAACTCGTTGGGCAGACCCGCGTTCGGGTACGCGCTCACCGGCACCTCCGAGATGCGCGAAAGCTCTTCGATATATTGTCTCAACTCGCCGGAGCCCAGGGCGCAGTTCAGGCCGACGCTGATCGGCTCGGCGTGCCGGACGGAGTTCCAGAACGCCTCCGTCACCTGCCCCGAGAGCGTGCGTCCGCTCGCGTCCGTGATGGTGCCGGAGATCATGATTGGCACGTCGAGATCCGCCTCTTCCAGATACTCCTTGATCCCGAAGATAGCCGCCTTCGCATTAAGCGTGTCGAAGATGGTCTCGACGAGCAAAAGGTCCGACCCGCCATCCACGAGCCCGCGCGCCGCTTCCGCGTAAGCATCTTTCAACTCGTCGAAGTTGGTGTTCCTCTTGCCCGGATCGTTCACGTCGGGGGAAAGAGAGGCCGTGCGATTGGTCGGGCCGATCGCGCCGGCCACGAAGCGCCGTCTCTCCGGCGTCTTCCTGGTGAAGTCATCCGCCGCTTCGCGCGCGAGGCGGGCGGCCTCGTAGTTCAGTTCGTAGGCCAGGTCTTCAAGCCCGTAGTCCATCTGGGCGATGGAGGTCGAGGAGAAAGTATTCGTCTCGATGATGTCTGCGCCGGCATCGAAGCAGGCATCGTGGATGGCACGGATCACATCCGGCTTCGTTATGGAGAGAAGGTCATTGTTGCCCTTGAGTTCTTTGGGATGGTCCGCGAACCGTTCGCCCCGGTACTCCTCCTCGGAGAGTCTGTAACCCTGGATCATGGTCCCCATCGCGCAGTCGAGCACCAGGATGCGCTGCTCCAGAGCAGCACGGAACTCCTCCAGCCGATCCGCCCCCTCTTCGTGAACCGTGTCTCTCTGTAAAACCATGAGCCTCTTTCTAGCCGGTCAGCGTTTCAGTCTCTTTGCTCTTGCTGACCGGCTGACATGCTGACTAGCCCTTCTACTACGTCGCCCGCGAGATCCGGGGCGCTGGCTGGTGGCATTATGTACGCCCCGTTTACGAGCGGCTTTGCCTTTTCTAGAAGATTTCTCGCTACCTCGACGCCGTATTTCGGGGCGCCTTCGGGGGAGAGCGTGGCGAGCTTCCTTCTGACTTCATCGGGGATGTTTATGCCTGGGACTTCGTGGTGGAGGAACTCGGCCTGGCGCGCGCTACGCAGGGGCATGAGCCCGAGGAGGATGGAGATGTCCATGTCATCGGTCTTTTCCAGGGCGTGTTCCAATGCTCCTATCTCGAAGACCGGTTGCGTCCAGAAGGCGTGGGCTCCGGCTTCGACCTTGCGTTTGAGTTTATCCACCTCGCTGTTCAGGTCATCCGCGGTGGGGTTGAATGAAGCGCCGATCAAGAACCCCGGAGGAGTCCCAATGGGGTTGCCGGCCAGGTCCTCTCCGGCGTTCATTCGCGAGAGCACATGCACGAGGCCGACGGAATCGGTGTCGAAGACGCTGGTGGCCTCGGGGTAGTCTCCGATCTGGGCCGGGTCCCCCGTAACCGCCAGGATGTTCTGGATCCCGAGCGCGGCCGCCCCGAGTAAATCCGCCTGCAACCCGATGATGTTCCGGTCGCGGCACGAGAGATGCGCGACGACTTCTACCCCGGCTTCGTCCTGCACGATCCTGGCAGCGGCCATGGGGTGCATCCGCAGACGAGCCCGCGCCCCATCCGAGATGTCCACGGCGTGTACCCCGCGCTCCTTGAGCCTCTTCGACGCCTCCACTACCTCCGTGATGTCGTTGCCGCGCGGCAGGTCCACCTCGACGGTGATGGCGAATCCCGTCCTCAGCTTCTCGGCGAAGTTGGAGACTGGCTCGCCGGGCTTCTCTACCCGCGTGGCCTGCTTTTCGACGGGCGCTCTCTTTCGGGAGGATCCATCCATCCGGAGACCCCGGAGCGCCTCGGAGAGGGCGTGGGTGTGGGCCGGGGTCGTGCCGCAGCAGCCGCCGATGAGGCGGGCTCCGGACTTTGCAAGCTCGACGCCGTAGTGGGCGAAGTGCTCCACGTCGCGGCTGTACTGAACCTTGCCGTCAACGAGTTGCGGAAGACCGGGGTTCGGGAAGGCGGCGACGGGTCCGGTCGCGTCTGACATACTCTCTACGATGCCGGTCATCCGCTGTGGCCCGACGGTGCAGTTCGCCCCCACGAGGTCCACGCCCCAGGCGGAGATCTCCCGCGCCACCCGCTCCGGCAGGCCATCCCCGAGCGTCTCGCCATCCTCGATAAATGTC
Organism: Rubrobacter sp.; assembly: GCA_013815485.1. GTDB lineage: Bacteria > Actinomycetota > Rubrobacteria > Rubrobacterales > Rubrobacteraceae > JACDGB01. The sequence goes on along the minus strand of JACDGB010000025.1, from coordinate 2,689 downwards.
TTGTACGCCAGCACCGGTATTCCGAGACCCCGAACCGCTTCGTAGGCGAGCTTCATCTCCGCGAGGTCGGTGAACGTCTCGAGTACCAGGGCGTCCACGCCGCCTTCGAGGAGCGCGACAGCCTGCTCCAGGAACATGGAGCGCGCCTCCTCGGGCCTGACAGGTCCCACCGGCGCAAGGGAACGGCCCAACGGCCCGATGGCACCGAGAACCAGAGCCTCGCCACCCGCAACGCCGACCGCTTTTCGGGCGAGGCGAGCGCCTTCCACGTTGACTTCGTGGACTTTCTCTTCCAGTTCGTGAGATGCCAGCTTCAGGCGATTGGCTGAGAAGGTGTTTGTCTCTATCACGCGCGCTCCGGCGCGGGCGTACTCTTCGTGCAGGCCCGCGACCACCTCGGGGTGGGTGAGGTTGGCGCGGGCGTAAGGATGTCCGTATCCAACGCCGCGTTCGGCGAGCAAAGTGCCCATCGCTCCGTCGCCGATCACAAGCCTGCCGTCGAGTATTTCGTCGAGTATCGGACTCAAAGAAAACCTCTCTCCGTCTCGTTTACGTGCCAACGCGGGGGAGAGGGCCGTGCCGGGGCTCTGCGAAAAACTGTGTGGCTCCAGCACCTTCTCATCTCTCGGGTAGCCATCGGCTAGCCTTCTGGCTGCCCCCGCGGGAGTTGGCACCTGTCACGGAACTTGCGCTTCGCGCCATGCTCCGCCGGTTGCCGCGGCTTCCAAGGGCCCGTCCCTCCACCGCTCTCGATGAGTGCCGCGGGATCTTTCCCTCGCGGCATTTCGTGTGAAGATTACATCACGATCCCGAGTGCATTGCAATTTCGGCGGGGCGGCGGTCCCGGCCTCGGGCCAGGATCTCACCCGGCTCCCGCGCAGCGACACGGGCCATGACCGCGAGCTTGCGCGCCTGGGAGGTTTCGGCCCGGCGCGTGTATACGTCGAAGCCCTGAGCCTCGATGCGGTCGAGGATGTCCTCGTATAGCTCGCCCGCCACGAGAACGGGGAAGCGTCTGCCCCGCGGGATGTAGCCCATGCCGTGCGCCGCGAAATCGTAGAGGCCGCGGGTGCGTTGGATCTGGAACTCCATCAGCCCGGCGAACCGTTTGTCCACCACGCCCGCCGAGATGTTCTCTTCGCTATATCCGAATCTCTCCAGATCTTCGAGTGGGACGTAGATCCTACCCCGCTCCCAATCCTCCCTGATGTCCCGCAGAAAGTTACTGAGCTGCATGGCGACGCCCAGGGCTTCGGCGTGCGGGACCGCCCGCTCGTCGGTGACGCCCATGACCCTGGACATCATCAGGCCAACGACCGCCGCGCTACCGTGCGTGTAGATTTCCAGGTCCGCGTAGGTCCGGTAACGGGACACGCGGGTGTCCATCTTCATGCTCTGCATGAAGGCCGTGATGCTCTCGGGCCCGATGCCGCGCGCCCGAACCGTGTTGGCGAACGCCCGCAAAACCGGGTTCGGGACTTCCTCGCCGCCTACCGCGGCCACCGTCTCTCGCTCGAATAATTCCAGGCCGATGAGTTGCTCCTCCTGGCTCGTCCCGTGTGGGTTGTCAACGATCTCATCGGCGTAGCGCATGAAGGCATACAGAGCATGTACGTGCGGACGGACCTCGGGCGGGAATAGCTGCGTCGAGAAATAGTAGGTCCTGCTGTGCGTCCGCTGCGCTTGCCGGCAAAGCTCATAACTCTCGGGGAGGGTGAGCCTGCCGTCCAGCTTCTGGCTGCCCGCGGGGTCGAGGCGCATCGCCGCTATACCTCGCGCCCGATGCGCTCGGCCACCAGCCGCGCTCCGATGGTCACGAGCGGGACGCCCGTTCCGGGACGGGTGCTCGCGCCCACGAAGTACAATCCCCCGACGCTGCGGGAGACCATCGGCGGCCGGAAGTACCCGACCTGGAGTATGCCGTGCCCGATCCCAAACGCCGCCCCCTCCTCCAAATTGTACTCATCACGCCAATCTAGCGGCGTCCTCACCTTCTCGTAGACGACGCTCTCGCGGCTCACCCCGCAACGCCGCTCCAGGAGTTCGTAGACCTTCTCCTTGAAGGCCGGGCCGTCACGTTCCCAGTCCACGTTCGGCCCGAGATGCGGCACCGGAACCAGCACGAAAAGGCTCTCCATGCCGTCTGGAGCCATGGAGGGCTCCGTCCTCGACGGCGCGACGGCGTAGAAGGAGGGATCGTCGGGGAGCCGGTGTTCGTGGAAGATCTGCTCGAAGTTCTCCCTGTACCTCGACGAGAGGTAGAAGTTGTGGTGGAGCATGCCGTCCAGCTTGTGGTCTATCCCCAGGTACAGCATGAACGCCGAGGCCGTGTACTCCAGCTTCTCCCGCTTCCTGCGCCATCCGAAGTCCCCTGCCGCCGAACCTGGCAGAAGCTCCCGGTAGGCGTAGGGAAGGTCCGCGCCGATCAGCACGGCGTCGGCCGCTATTTCGTCGCCGTGCACCCTGACGCCGCGCGCCCTGTCCTTGACGACCACGACCTCCTCGACTGGGGTGTTCAGGTGGATTCGCACGCCCAGTTCTTGCGCGAGCTTCTCCATCGCCCGGATGAGGGAGTACATCCCGCCTTCGGGGAACCACAGGCCGTCCTCGGCGAGCTCGGTGTATGGGAGGAGGGAGTATACGGCGGGCGCCTCGAAGGGGGAGAGGCCCAGGTACATCGTCTGGAGGC
>JACDGB010000231.1 GCA_013815485.1 Rubrobacter sp. | reverse complement strand
CGACCCTCCTGAATGTCATCTCGGGCAACGCGGAGCCAGACGCGGGCTCGGTGGAGCGCGTCGGCGGCGCGAAGGCCGGGATGACCTCGCAGAACCTGTACGCTGGTGAACGGGGGAAGTCCTCGGTGGAGGAGGAGATCGTCTCCGCGTTCTCGGGACTCATCGAACGCGAAAAGGAACTCGAGGAACTCGAAACTAGGCTCTCTGATAATCCTTCGGATGTGCTGATAGAACGCTACGGCAGGATGCAGTCGGATTTCGAGCGCGATGGCGGCTACGGGTACAGGGCGCGGGCGGCCTCGGCTCTCTCCGGCCTCGGGTTCTCACCGGAGCAGTGGAAACGTCCCGTTGGTTCGTTCTCCGGTGGGGAGCAGAGCCGGGTGGCACTCGCCCGGCTGTTGCTGGAGGCGCCGGCCCTCGTCCTCCTCGACGAGCCGACGAACCATCTGGATCTCCGGGCGATAGAGTGGCTGGAGAACTTCGTGAAGAACGCGAAGAGCGCCGTGCTCGTCGTCTCCCACGACCGCTACTTCCTGGACGCGATCTCGGACTCCATCGTGGAACTAGAGGGCGGCAAACTCGTCCGATATCCAGGCAACTACAGCAAATACACCACCGAGAAGAAGGCGCGCGACGAGCAGCTCGCCCGCAAGGCGAAGGCAAACGCGGAGCGGCGGGAGCAGTTGGAGCGGTTCGTCGAGAAGAACCGGGCGAAGGCCAGCAAGGCCACCCAGGCGAAAAGCAAGCAGAAGCTTCTGGACCGGATGGAGAAGGTCGAGGGACCCAGAAATGGATCGAAGAACATCAGGCTCGACCTCGGCGGCGAGACCTCGCGGGCGGGCCGGGTGGTGATGGAGATAGAGGGCGCCCGCTATGGATACGACGGCGGGGAGCCGCTATTGGAGGATCTAGATCTCGTGGTCGAGCGCGGCGAGCGCGTCGCCCTTCTCGGCCCGAACGGGACCGGCAAGAGCACCATAATGAGGTTGGCGACGCAGGAGATCTCACCGCAAAAAGGCATCGTCCGTCCCGGCCACAACGTGAACGTCGCCTACCAGGACCAGCAACTCGCCCGCCTCGACGACACGAAGACCGTCCTCCAGGAAGCGATGGACGCCACGGGCTTCGACGCCCCGGAGGCCCGCGAGCTTTTGGGGTCTTTCCTGTTCTCCGGCGAAGACGTATTCAAGCAAGTCGGCGCGCTCTCCGGCGGCGAGAAGAACCGGCTGTCGCTGGCGGAGATCGTGGTCAGCGGCGCCAACCTACTCCTGCTGGACGAGCCGACCAACAACCTGGACATCCCGGCTCGGGAGGCGCTGGAGAGCGCGCTCCTCGGCTACCGGGGCACCATCTTCTTCATCTCCCACGACCGCTACTTCCTCAGCAAATTAGCCACCCGCATCGTGGAGTTGGAGGACAAAAAGCTCACCAACTACCTCGGCGGCTACGACTACTACCGCGCCCACCGCAGGCTGGACGTAAAAGAAAACGGAGGCCGCCGTCCCCGCCGGCGCGTCAGGCCGGGCCAGAGCAAGGAACAGAGCATCATCGCCACCCGCCTCGTCGCGGTCGAGGGCGAGATAGACGCCACCGAGCGCCGCGTCTCGCGCCTGGAGAAAGAGCTTGCGACCTCCGAACTCTACGCCGACGGGAAGCGTTCCAGGGAAGTCATCACGGAGCACCGGCAACTCAAGGGCATCCTGGAAAACCTCTACGCCGACTGGACCCAGCTACTGGAGGAAGCCGAAGAGGCGGGGCTGTGATAGCTTGTCAGCCTTTTACAGTTCGGCTCTTTCCTGGTCTCGCCTACGAAACGGCTTCAAGCAAAAGTGTTCTGGTGTACGCTTGGCCAAGCTTGACGGAAGGACGTACTGGCTGACCGGCTGACAAGCCGCCGAAAGCGGCGTGCTGACTAGCTGACCGCTACGAAAAGTCGGGACGAGAGGATTTGAACCTCCGACCTCCTCGTCCCGAACGAGGCGCGCTACCAGGCTGCGCTACGTCCCGACTGAAGACGACATTATAGCAGTTAGCTATCAGCCGTCAGCATTTTCAGCGATCAGTTCCCTGCCGTTGGCTTCGTGAAGCACCATTCTTCTTGACTAGCTGAAAATGCTTACTAGCCGACGGCTATAAACGCCGCGTCCCGGCCCGCGTAAAGCTCCAGGGCGCCGGCCACGGCCTCGGCGACGGTGGCCGGGTAGTACGGGTCGGAGGCAAGGTCCAATTCCCTGGGGTTCGTGAGGAACAGGGGCTCCAGTACGACAGCCGGGATATTCGTCTCGCGCAGGATGTCGTAGGAACGACCGAACTCTCCGACATCGCAGGTGCCCAGAGCCCGGCTGACGCCTTTCTGGACGTAGGCTGCCGCCATCTGCCCGCGATGCGACTGGTAGCCAAGCCTCTCGAAATAGAAGGAGGCCGTACCGCATGCGCTCGGCGTGTGGTGGGCGGCGTGGTGGATGGAGACAACCATCTTCGCCCCCGATGAGTTCGCCAGAAACGCCCGGTCGGCGGAGGAGACTTCCTCGTCGTCGCTGCGAGTGAGAAGAACTTCGCGGGCGGGTAGGATCTGGGCCAGCTCCTGCGCCACGGCGAGGTTCAAGCCCGCCTCGGAAACCCCCGTCCCGGTGACGTGGCCCCTTTTCCGGCCACCGTGGGCCGCGTCCACGACGATGGTCCCCGAGAATAGGTCTTCCGGGAAGTATCCGCCGCTCTTGTCAGGTAGCTGATGGGTCCCAAGAGTCTGACCCGCGTAGGTATACAGAACCTTGAAGGTCGCCGCGTCCACGACGGCGTCCACTACGAGGCCGGCGTTCTTCTGGAAGTCCCGGATGGCCCTTGCGGTACGGGCATCGAGGAGGCCGTTGACGGCACCGGGGTCGAAACCCAGGTCGTTGAGCATCTTCTGTAGTTCCGCCACGTCCGCGCCCCGGAAGGGAGGTTGCCGGAGATAAAGCAGACGGCCACCGGGACGGTATCCCGCCTCGACGATCTCGCGCCAGGAGATCCCATCCACCAACCCGTTAGCCGACAGGCCGATGTCCCGTTGGAAGGTCTTGACGGCGAGCCGACTGCGGGGACCAAAGACGCCATCCATGCCACGGTTGCCGAGGTCGAGCCCCAGCGCCTGAAGACGAGTCTGAAGGTCAACGACTTCCCTGCCACGATCTCCTATCCTGAGCGTGCGCACGGCCTGGAACGTCCTCCCCGTCGGTCTCCGGTCGCGTTGGGCGGCGAGTCAGGGCTAGACGAAGAGCGCCGGGCTCATCACCGCCCGGCGCCCCAAAAAGCCCTGGATAATCCCCGAAGGCTAGTCCTCCACCACCCCGAGGATGTCATCGGCGTCGAGGATCATGTAGTCCTCGCCATCGAGGCTGATCTCGGTCCCCGAGTACTTGGCGAACACGATGGTGTCGCCCTGGTTGAGCTTGACCCCGTTCTCGAACTCGCCGACCTCGACGACCTTCGCCGTCTGCGGCTTCTCCTTTGCAGTGTCGGGAAGCACTATCCCCGAGACCGTCTTCTCCTCCTCGCGCTCGAAAATCTGGACCAGCGCCCGCTCACCTAGCGGCTTGAACTTCATGCACATACCTCCTTTTATCGAAACGACGCCCCGAATAGCCTCGCCCCATGGCGAGCTGACGGGTTTTCACGCCGAAATTGTAGTCCTCAATGTCATCTTACGCAATTTTTGGGTCTTTGCAGGTTCGCTACAGACCGAGCTGGGCGGAGAGTTGGTTCTTCGGCAGAGCGCCGACCGCCTGCTGGGTGACCTGGCCGCCCTCGAAACGGGCGATGGTCGGGATGCTCGCTATGCTGTAGTTCATCGCCGTCGAGGGGTTGTCGTCCACGTTGAGCTTGACGATCTTCAGGTCGTCTCGCTCGCCGGCCATCTCCTCGAGCACCGGAGCGACCATGCGGCACGGACCGCACCACGGGGCCCAGAAGTCGACGAGGACCGGGGTGTCAGCCTCGAGCACCTCGGCCTGGAAGTTGGTATCGGTCACTTCGGTGATGCTGGCGGCCATGCGGGGCTCCTGTTCAGGTTCGCTTCAGAAAGTATAGCCACGTCACCGCCGTAGCGTATGGGACGATGTCCGACCTCACCAACAGCCAGATCGCCGCCGCATTCGACGAGCTGGGCGACCTCTACGAGCTCGACGGAGTGGTCCAGTACCGCGTCATCGCCTACCGCAACGCGGCCAAGGCGGTCCGCGACGCCGCCGTGTCGGTCGCCGAGCTGACCCGGCAGGGGCGGGCGACCGAGCTGGCCGGAAT
>JACDGB010000024.1 GCA_013815485.1 Rubrobacter sp. | reverse complement strand
GGACGGACATCGTAGGATCGGGGAGGGGCAGGTGCCGGAGAGTTCGTGGCCCGGATTTTTCGCTGCTTTGCCAGGTATTCCGGTGGTGATGGAGACGCCGTATGGGGGGCCGGAAGTGGACGCGGATCAGGTGCGGCTCGTCAAGGAGTTGGCGGGCGGGTTGCCTCTGTTGCCGGATGGGGTATAGAATCTCTATCATGAAGACTGTGGATATTCGCCCACAGAGGCGCACCGGGGAACTTCTTTCGACCATCGGTGAGACGCTGCGCGCGGAGAGAAACGAGCGGGGGCTCACCCTCAAGCAGGTCGCGGAGGGTGCTCACGTCTCGGTTTCCTACCTCGCGGAGATAGAGCGTGGCGAGAAAGACCCTTCCTCGAAGGTCCTGGAGAGCATCGCTGGCGGCCTCGGCATAGGGGTCAGCGAGCTTCTCGTCCGCATCGCCTTCGCCCTGGAGCCCAAGCTGACCGTCCCGGTCGCCGGCTCCCTGGCCGCCTAGCGAGACCCACTCCCCAGGCTTGCGCTTCACCCTCCAACCCATCACCACGCCCGAAGCGCGGGAGATCTCACGCTGGCGCTACCCCGAACCGTACGCGATGTACGACGGGAACCCGGCGTCCATATCTTCGCTCCTCGACGAGAGGTTCGCCTATCACTCCGTCCGCGACGAACACGACGAACTGGCCGGATACTTCTGCTTCGGAGAAGACGCCCGGATACCGGAAGGACGTAAACTCGGCCTCTACGATGAGGAAGTATTGGACGTTGGACTTGGCATGAAGCCCGGATTGACCGGAAAGAGGCTCGGTCTGGAGTTCGTGCTCGCCGGGCTGCGTTTCGCCGAGAACCGTTTCCCCACGCCCGCCTTCCGGCTGACGGTCGCCACTTTCAATCAGAGAGCCGTCCGCGTCTACGAGAAGGCCGGTTTCGAGGTCGCGGCCACGTTCGGAAGCAGCACGACGTCCGGCGGCCTGGAGTGGCTGCTGATGCGCCGCCTGGTCTAGGAGCCGAAGATGTATGAGAGCAGTACGCCCAGGGTGTTGAATCCGGCGTGGGCGATGAAACTGGCGGTGGTGTTTATGTGGCGGCGGAGCAGGCCGAGGCCGATGGAGAGCACGAAAATGTAGGCGAGCAGCGCCGAAGGTCCGTACTGGATGTGCATGGAAGCGAAGAGGATGGACGTGAGCGGGATGCCAAGCATCGGCTGCACCGCTCCCCGGAAGAGCGTCTCTTCTCCGAGGGCGGCGCCGACCCCGATCATGAACGCGAACGCGACGGCCGCGACGGGACCGAGACCTTGCGGGTTGAATAGACTATCCGACAATTCCCCGACGGTACGGTACAGGTCAGGCTGCGTGGCGGCGAAGAGCGCATCGGCGGCTACCGATAGCCCGAACGCTCCCGCTATGAACAATGCCACGACGCCGATCTGCTTCGGGGAGATGGGACCGTAGCCGAGCCGGGAGAGGGTCTCCCGGAGTCCTCGCCTGACCCCGAGGCCGACGCCAGCGAGGGCTACTACTACGAACGGTAGCTGGCTGGTCAGCACGGCGGCTGGAGAGATCCTGCCGCTCGGGAACAGCAAGGATACGTCCGGTTCTTGAGTGAAGATCAAGAAGCTCACCGCGTTGTTCGCCAGCATCACCACGAGGAGCCACAGCGCGAAGAACACCGGTGGATCCGCCCAAAAAACGTTCTTCAGCCGGTATCCTAGAACTCGGCGCAGTGGGGGCACGCACAACGCCACGCCCGCTATTCCCACCAGGATGGCCGCCACTCCCGCCGCTATGAAAGCCAGGCGATCCTGGGCCGGAACCGCATCTCCCGCCGCCGTGAGCACGAGCCCGAGGCCCGTGATGACACCCAATCCACCTATGAGCAAAGAGAGCGCGAGCAGGCCGGTTAGAAGCGTGATCTCCGCCCCCCGGCTCTCGCGGGCCCACTGCGCGAGCAGCGCCAGCCCCCCGACAAACAGGGTCGCGATCAAAGTAAGGATGGTTACGGCCACGTAGAACCTTTCCAGGGGCGAAGGATGCCCGCCAGAAGGTTAGCACACAAAAATACCGGCCCACGCGAAATCCGCGAGCCGGTTGCGTCTCATGGGCAGAAGGGGGAAGCCCATTGGTTGATAATATAGTCATCCCGCGTAACACTCGGGCTACGCTCCGGTAACAGTTCGATAACAAGTCAGGCGTGGAGGGAAGCCGAACGCGGGAAGTCGAACGCGGATATCCACCGAACAGTGTCTCATGCGTTGACGGGGCGCGGCTGACTGGACGCAGCGGTTGTTGAGCAACGCAAGGGAGCGTCTGATGGTTGACCACCAACCCTCATACCTGAAACGTGATGGCTGAAACCTTCTTCACGGGTCCCGGTTTTCCCCGCGTTCGAGTCCTTCGAGGATTGGGCCTAATTCGCGGTCGCGGGCGGTCTCGTACTCCTCCAGGCTGCTCGCGTCTTTTGCCAGGGCCGCCATGCGCCACGTGAGACCGGTGCCTCCCCTGGCGGCGAGTATGCGCCAGCCCAGCAGACGGTACGCGCGTTCCAACTCCGGATTTTCTCGCCCGGATTCGAGCCGGTCCTCGATAGCGGCGTGGAGCGCGTCAGCTTCTTCGATGGAGAGCGAAAGGTCCACGGCAAGCACTTCATCCGGCAAGGATTAGCGGGCTTTCTCGACGTAAATGCGGTCCTGGGTGATGACGACCTGGAGGTCTTGCGGGTCTCCGTCGAGGTAGGAACGCCATTCCTGGTCGAAGACATCGGAGTCGTGGGCGTTGGTCTTGAGGAGCAGACCATCCCCGGTTACGCCGAGGACGACCGGATGCTCGGAGAGTTGTCCGCGGCGCACGGGGTCGCGGCGGTAGATGGAGTTGCGGGACCGAAAGCTCTGGACGCTGGACGAGGTGGTGTTTAGCTCCTGCGCGATCCAGGAGTCACCTCGCCCCTCATCTACCCAACGACGGATCTTCACGGCGTGCGGCTTCAACGCTACTCTTCTATTTCCCACGAGCCTCTCTCCTCCAGGCGTCCAGAATTCTAGTCTATATGTACCACTTCTGGTTACCCAACGTCGCATTGCTATTGTGAGTCTTGTTCGGAAGTTTATCCGAATAGATGGTAAAGGACACCGGTGCTTCCCATTCTTTATCCCATGACGCGGGCCGCCATCCACAGGATGAGCAGGCCGCGGGCGCTCCAGAGGACGGTGCGAAGCCAGTTCGAAGCCACGAGGAAACGGTGGGTGCAAGCGTCGAAGCCGCCCCCGAGGTCGCGGTGGCGCGGCGACTGGAGCAATGCGGTGGAGAGCCAGATGCCCGCGAGCAAGAGTAGCCCGGTCCACGCCGCAGCCGCAGGGACCGCTTCCGGGCGGATGAAGGGGAGCAGAATGGCCGTCGCGGCTTCGGTGAGCATCGGTGGTCCGACTACGAACCCGGTGAGGCGTGAGTGGGCCTCGGAGTAGGCTGAGAATCCTTCCGCGCCCACTCTTCCGAAGAGCGAGTAGTGAACGATCTGGACGAACCAGATGATCCCGACCATAATCAGCGTCGCCGCGAGGTGGACGAGGAGCAGGAAGCCCACCGGGTAGCTATCCGTCGCGGCCGAGAAGCCTGTCAGCGGCGGCGAGCCCCGAGAGAGCCGCGCCCTCGACTTTGCCGGGACCGAAGGCGTCGCCAGCGAAGAGGAGCGGCGGATGTTCGTTCGCAACGAGGCAAGGTTCGGGATGAGAGTCCGTGACCCAACTGTAACGCCAACAGGCGACGGAGGTCTCCAAGACGCGCGCGCCGAGGCCGCCGAGTTGCTCTTCGGCGAAGGAGAGGAGAGTACTTGCGAGGCTGGTATCGGGGTCTTCGTAGTGTTCACGGCTCCATTTTGGGCCTGCGTGGATGGTTATGCCGGGAGCCTCAGAGATGCCTTTGATCTGGTTGTCGGAGATCCAATCGAGAGGTTCGCCCCGGATCTGCATTCCGCCGGGTTCCGGCACCGCGGCCAGCCCATCGAGCAGCGCCATCACAGCGACGCACGGATCGTAGGAGATCCCTTCGAGTTGCGTCCGAATTTCCTCCGTCAACGCGAAGCCCCCCGACTCCGCAAGCGTCAACGACTGTGGAACCGGGGCCGTAAGAAGCAGAGCCGCGCCGGAGGCCGTCCTCCCCGACTCGCAAGTGACTTCCCAGCCGCCTGCGCGGAGGTTGACCTCCACGGCACGTTCGCTGGTATGTACATCGAGGTCGCGGGCGAGGTGCTTGGGGATGCTCGTCATGCCGCTCGCGCCCCGGTAACGGGGGTGGCCGTCCTCGCTTTGCTCGCCGTCGGGGCTGGCGAAGCCTCGGGTCCATTCGCGGACGGCGCCGGTCTCCATCCACTCCTCGACCAGTTTCTCGAAGCGTTCGCCCCTGACGGTGAAGAACTGGGCTCCGTGGTCGAAGGTCCCTCCTCCGGCGCGGCGGGTCGCCATGCGGCCACCGACGCCGCGTCCCTTGTCCAGCACGGTGACGCGCCATCCTGAGTTTTGTAGTTCATGGGCGGCTAGCAGGCCCGAGATGCCCGCCCCGACTACCACGCACGAATTGGCTTCCACGGCCACCGGCTAGCTGCTTTTGGCGCGGCGGGGGAGGGGGCGGAGGGTCGAGAGCCCACCGTCAACCCCGAAGACCTGGCCGGTCACCCAGCTCTGGGCCGGATCGAGGAGGAAGGAGATCATGGGCGCCACGTCCTCCGGCTCACCGAGGCGTCCGAGGGGATGAAGTTCCACCGAAGCCTGGCGGGCCGCGTCACTGCGCGTCACGCTCTGCGTCATCGCCGTCTGCACGAGACCCGGCGCAACCACGTTGACCCGGAGGCCACGCGGAAGATAAGTGGCCGCGGCCGACATCGCAAGCCCCGTGACAGCGGCTTTGGCGGCGGAGATTGCCTCGTGATTGGCGAGCCCCACCCTGGCCGCCACCGACGACATGAGAACCACGGAGCCGCCATCCGGCATGTGTTCGACGGCGGCTTTGATCGTGCCGAAGGCCGTGCCGAGGTTGAGCGCGAACGTCTCCCGCAGTTCATCGTCCGTCGTGCGATGGGCCGGTTTCATCATGAACGAGCCGACGCAGTTCGCCGCGCCGTCCACTCGCCCGAACCGCTCCACCGCCTCCCCGAAGAGCTGGCTCACCTCTTCGCTATAAGTAGCGTCGAGGGGGACGGCGTGGGCGTCAAGCTCGGCGGAGAGCGTCCTCAGCCGCTCCCCGTCGCGGGCTCCGATGACGAGCTTCGCGCCTTTCGCAGCCAGTTCCTGGCACAGCCGGGCGCCGATGCCGCCGGTCGCGCCGAGTACCACGTAGACCGGGCTTCCGTTATCCAATGGGGCGTCCTTTCCGCTTTTCGTGCAGTTCCGACGCCGTCATTATGGACCGGAGGTGGATGTCTACTGTGTGCGAGATCTCGCGTGCGTACCCACCAGCCATCGTCACCGCGACCGGGACGCCGCGCTCCAGGCACGATTCCATGACCATCCTGTCTCGCTCGGCGAGAGCATCCTTGCTAACCGAGAGCCGCCCCAACCGGTCACCCTCGAACGGGTCCGCGCCAGCCAGATAAATAGCGAGGTCAGCCCCGGCGTCGAGCGCGCGATGCAACCCCGATCCCAGAGCATCGAGGAATTTCGTGTCGTCCGCGCCGTCCGGGAGGGCCACGTCGAGGTCGCTCTCTTCCTTGTCGAACGGAAAGTTCTTCGCGCCGTGCATGGAGAAAGTGAAGACGGATGGATCCCCGCGCACGATCTCCGCCGTTCCGTTCCCTTGATGCACGTCGGTGTCTATCACGACGACCTTCTCCACCAACTTCTTCGCCTGCATCACGCGGGCTGCGATGGCGGTGTCATTGAAGACGCAAAACCCCTCCCCCCGATCCGTGAAGGCATGATGTGTGCCACCCGCGAGATTGGCGGCGAAGCCCTCCTCCAGTGCGGCGAGGCAGGCCCCAACCGTCCCGCCCGAAGCCCTGCGGGAACGCTCGACCATCTGCTCCGACCATGGGAAGCCGATGCGCCTGACCTCTTTCCGGTCCAGTGTGCCGCCCACGACACGCCGCAGATAACCAGCCTCGTGGGCGCGCAATATCTCCTCGTCCGTCACGGCGCGAGGGATGCGCAACTCGCCGTCTCCACAAATCCCCGATGCTACGACCCGTTCCCGGAGCATCGAATACTTGACCATCGGAAACTTGTGGCCGTCGGGCAGGGGAAGGACGAACTGGTCACTGTAGAAAATCTTCATTCACCTAATTTAGCCCATTCGGATGGTGAATGGGGGAAGAGCCTTCGCCGAATGGCCGTGGGCACTGTGGTAGCATCGGCGTTTTCGGAGGGGTATGAGCGAACCTGCACAGGAAAAGCTGTTCGAGACGACGGGCGGCAGCATCGAGCCTCCCGAGACCGGGCTGTACCTGGGCACATCCGGCTGGTCGTACGCCGACTGGGAGGGGACCGTATACCCTGCGAACCTGCCGGCGGGCGCGCGGCTCGCCGAGTACGTGAAGCACTATGCGACCGTCGAGATCGACTCTACTTTTTACGGCGCGCCGCGCCGCTCGACCGTGGAGAGGTGGCGCGAGGTTGCGCCGGATGGCTTCCTATTCGCGGCCAAGTTTCCGCAAGAGATCACGCACGAAAAAAGCCTCGTGGACTGCGAAGAGCCCACCCTGGAGTTCGTCCGCGTGATGGCCGCGCTGGGAGATCGTCTCGGGCCGCTTCTCATCCAGCTCCCGCCATCGTTCGCCGTGCAGGGCATGGACGTACTGGAGACGTTCCTCTCGAAATTGCCGCATGGACCACGGTACGCCGTCGAGGTGCGTCACCGGAGTTGGCTTGGCTCGGATCTCGCGGCGATGCTGCGCGAGCATGAGGCGGCGCTCGTGCTCGTGGACTATCCGCGAATGCCCAGAATGGAGGAGGCGACGGCGGGCTTCTCGTACATCCGCTGGCTTGGGGATCGCCAGGAATTCCCGTCCGGGCACACGGAGGCGAGGCGCGACCGGAGCGAGGACCTGCGGTGGTGGTCTTCCCTGGTGGACCGCTTTCTCGGGGAGGGCCGGACGGTATTCGCCTACGCCAACAACCATTACCAGAACCACTCCCCGACGACGCTGGCGCGTTTCCTGGAGATTCGGGGCAGCCGATGAGCGTTCCCATCATCTTCAGCACCGGCTCGCTGCATCCTTTTGGCCTGGATCGCGTCTACGGATGGGCCGCCGAGGCGGGCTTCGACGGCATCGAAATCATGATGGACGAACGATGGGACACTCATCAGGAGGGATATCTGCGAGAACTCGCCGGTCGGCATGGCATCCCCATCCTGGCGATGCACCCTCCGATCTACCGCAGCGCATGGAGGCTCGGTCCGGAGGAGACGCTGGTGCGCGTCGCCAGACTTGCTCGTCGGCTGGACATGCCGGTGGTAGTCGCGCACCCGCCGCCGCCCGGACGCCCGCTTGAGCGATGGAAGAAAGGACCACTGCGCGAGGCGCGTGAACAAGGCGTATCCATCGCGGTGGAGAATATGCCTCGCGGTGAGCCTCGCGTCTTCAACGTGCGGAACCGGAGCTGTCACCTGCCGGAGCACCTCGTTGGAATCGGTGACGTGACGCTGGATACCAGCCACGTCGGGGCGAGCAAGGTTGACCTCATGCGGGCCTATTCGATCCTCGAGGATCAACTTCGCCACGTCCACCTCTCGGACTCCAACCTCGAAGCGGGCCGCGACGAGCATCGCCTCCCCGGCAAGGGCCGACTCCCGCTCAAGCCCTTCCTTGCCGCGATAGGACGAAGCGATTATCCGGGTGCCATCAGCCTAGAACTCAAGCCCTGGCCGCTCGGGACGCCGGACCCGAAGGTCATACTGGAACGCATGCGAGGCGCGCTGCGGTTCACCCGAGAGGGGTTGGACGGACGCTAGATTGCTCGTCTCGCCGCACGTGCTAATGTTCGGGTGTGAGTTCCACTCGCATTAGTCGTCATGTGAACGCGCCCCGTGCGATCGTCTATCGTACGCTTCTCGATGCGCGCGCGGTCGCGATGTGGATGGTGCCGACCGGCATGACCAGCCACGTGCATGCGTTCGACGCCCGCGAAGGTGGCTCGTTCCGGATATCGCTCACATACGACGCGCCGACCGGGACTGGCAAGACGACCGCGCGCACCGACACGTACCACAGCCGCTTCGTGAAGCTCGTGACGAACGAGCAGGTTGTCGGAGTGGTCGAGTTCGAGACCACGGATCCCGCGCTGCGCGGCGAGATGACGATCAAGATCTCGCTCGCCGATGCAGACGGCGGCACCGATGTCCTCGCCATGCACGACTGGCTACCGCGCGGCCTGCCGACCGCCGACAACGAGGTCGGCTGGCGGTCGGCACTTGCGAAACTCGCGGCGCTCGTCGAGGCGGGCTGAGCCGCGCCTCACGGCTTCTCGCAACCTTCGCAATCGTTTCAGCACTCACAGCAGAAAGATGAGGATGGCGACCGATTGCCGCTTGGTGTCGGAGGGGGGACTCGAACCCCCACGTCCTTTAAGGGACACTAGGCCCTCAACCTAGCGCGTCTACCAATTCCGCCACTCCGACGAAGAGCCGACTGAGTATACGAAACGCCCCCGCGAGGGTCAACGTCGCGGGAACTTTCGCCGCGCCTTGTGCTAAGTTCTTCGCGTGAGAAGCAAGTGGATATCCGTCTCGATCTTTGCCGGGTGCGCGGGCGTCCTTGCCGTCTTTTGTGCTGTTGCTCTTCGCAGGAAGAGTGCCACGCCCGGAAGGCTCGGTCAGTCCCGCTCCTGGCCGGCCGGGTTCGCCCACCGGGGGGCATCGGCGCGGGTGCCGGAGAACACTCTGGAGGCTTTCAGGGAAGCGGTCGAGGTTGGGGCGCGGGCTTTGGAGCTCGACGTTCACATGAGCCTGGATCGTGAGATCATCGTCCTCCATGACGCATCCGTGGACCGCACTACGGACGGTTCGGGGCCGGTAAACGCGATGCCGCTGGCGGAACTGAAGAAGCTCGACGCTGGATACCGCTTCACGCCAGACGGGGCCACGCATTCGTACCGTGGGCGGGGAATTCGAGTGCCGACGCTCTCGGAGGTATTCCGGGAGTTCCCCGAGGTAGTGGTGAATTTCGAGATCAAGGCCCAGGCGACCGGCATCGAAGAGGCCGTGGTGCGGGAGATCCACAAAGCGAATGCCGGTGATCGTACGCTGGTGACCGCCGAGAAACACGGGATAATCCGCCGGTTTCGGAAGGTTTCGGACAGCGAGATCCCCACGGCGGCTTCGAGGTTCGAGCTCGGGGTTTTCTACCTCCTGAGCCAACTACGGCTAGAGTGGATGTTCCGGCCTGCATACGCTGCCCTGCAAATCCCCGTCCGTCACGGAATGCTGAAACTGGCAACGAAACGTTTTCTGGAGGCGGCCCACTCCCGTAACGTCCGGGTGGACGTGTGGACGGTGGACGATCCGGCGGAGATGCGGCGTCTGCTCGACCTCGGCGCCGACGGCATCATGTCCAATCGCCCAGATCTTCTGTCGCGGGTGCTGGATGAGCGGCGGAACGAGGCTCAGGCGAAACTCACGAGCCCCGCCGAGATCACGCCGAATAGGGTGTAGCCCGACCCGAAGAGCAGGAAATGTCTGGGGTCCCGTTGCGTGGGCGCGAGGTAGCGCAGCACGTACCGCTCGAACGGGAACAGCCGAACCGTCTTCCTCAGCAGCGCGTTGTACTCACGGTAGAACGCCATCATGTGCAGGCCGCCCGCCGCCGTGATGCCACAAAAAGGCACCGCCCAGAGCTTCGATGGGTAGAGGCTCAGGACAAACGGCGTGGCGAGGACGAGCGCGAGCCAGATCCCCTGTATGCCCAGGTACGTGAGCCAGGCCGTCTTGATGCGGTATCGGTGAGCCATGTGGGTGGCGAAATTCTATCCTGAGCCGGGACGCGGGACACTCGCAGCGATCCACCGGACCTGTCTGTAAACTAGACGCACGAAACCAAAAGACTGGAGACCCATGATAAAAGACTCCATAATCGCCGACCCTTCGCTGGCCGCTGAAGGCCACAGGAAAATAGACTGGGCGGCCCAACACTGCCCGGTCCTGAACACCATCGCAAAAGAACAACTCTCCGACGGCTCTCTCCAGGGCCGGAAGGTCTCAGTCACCGTCCACCTCGAAGCGAAGACCGCATACCTCGCGGTGCTATTGCACGAGGCCGGGGCCGAGGTCACCGTGACGGGTTCCAATCCGCTATCCACCCAGGACGCCGTATCCGCTGCGCTGGTGGAGCGTGGCATCCGGGTGTTCGCCACGCACGATCCGAGTGATGAGGACTTCGAGCGGTACATCCACCTCTCGCTTGAGACGGAGCCGGATCTTCTCCTTGACGACGGAGCTGAACTAGTCGGACGACTCATCACCGATCACCCCGAACTGATCGACCGTATCGAGGGCGCCACGGAGACCACGACGACGGGCATCCTGAAGGTGAAGGCGATGACCGGCGAGGGCGTGCTGCCTTTCCCGGTGCTCGGCATCAACGAAGCCCGCATGAAGCACCTCTTCGATAACCGCTACGGAACCGGGCACTCTTCAATCGTCTCCCTGCTAGCTAACACCAACATGTTCCTCTCCGGGCAGGTCGTCGTGGTGATGGGCTTCGGATGGGTGAGCCGCGGCCTCGCCAAGTACGCCGCCGGTTTCGGGGCGCGGGTCGTCGTGTGCGAACCCGACCCGGTGAAGCTCCTCGAAGCCCACGCCGAAGGCTACGAGGTTATGAACTCCATGAAGGCTGCCGGAGTTGGGGACTTCTTCCTCACCGGGACCGGAAATTTACGGGTGCTGCGGGGCGAGCACTTCGAGCGCATGAAGAGTGGGGCGGTTCTTGCGAACGCCGGTCATTACGATCACGAGTTCGACGTGGCGGCGCTGCGTAAGATGGCCGTCGCAGAGCGCGAGGTCCGCGAGAACGTGACCGAGTACGAGCTGGCGGATGGGCGCAGGCTGCACGTCATCGCGCGGGGGAGGTTGCTCAACTC
>JACDGB010000230.1 GCA_013815485.1 Rubrobacter sp. | reverse complement strand
GGTCAAGGCGGCGGACTTCTTCCAGGATTATCTGATGACCGCTCTGGGCGAGCAGGAAGTCGTCACGGAGGTCAGGGTGCCCAAGCTTGGCGCGAACACTGGCTGGTCGTACAAGAAGTTCAGCCGCCGCTCGCAGGACTGGGCGACGGTCGGCGTCGCCGCCGTGGTCGAGAAGTCCAACGGCGGTATCGGCTCGGCGCGCATCGCGCTGACCAGCATGGGCTCAACGCCCATCCGGGCCGCCGCCGTGGAGCAGGCCCTCTCCGGCGCCTCCGCCGGGGATGTCGCCGAGGCGTCCCAATCCGCCGACGAGGGCACCAGCCCGGCCACGGACGGCGCGGCTACCGCCGAGTTCCGGCGGCATCTGGCGCGGGTGTGGACCCGGCGGGCGGTCGAGGAAGCGCTCTCCCGTTGAGCGAAGCTGTTGATGGACGCCGGGGGGCCTTGCCTCCCGGCGTTTCGCATTCCGGGGACCTCGACGAGAGGCTCCGCGAGAGGAGCTATCTGGCAGGCGAGGGGTTGGCGACGGCGATCTTCCTCGCCCTCAAACTTCAGAGACCTCTCTTCCTGGAGGGCGAGGCCGGGGTCGGAAAGACCGAGGTGGCTAAGGTCCTGAGCCGGATGTTGAACACGTCCCTCATTCGGCTGCAATGCTACGAGGGCATAGACGTAAATCAGGCCGTCTACGAGTGGGACTACGCGAGGCAACTGCTGCACATCCGCACCGCTGAAGCTCTCGGCGCCACTGAGGACCGGACGCACTTCGAGGATGAGTTGTATACGCGCCGGTTCCTCGTGAGTCGGCCACTGTTGAGCGCCATCGAGCACAAGGGTGAGAACCCTCCAGTCTTGCTGATAGACGAGGTGGATCGGGCGGATGATGAGTTCGAAGCGTTCTTGTTGGAGATACTTTCGGAGTTTGCGATCACGATCCCCGAGTTCGGGACGATTCGGGCCGAACGCCCGCCGGTCGCCATCCTGACCTCGAACCGGACGCGCGAGGTTCACGACGCCCTCAAGCGCCGGTGTCTTTACTACTTCATTGACCATCCCGGTTTGGAGCGGGAGATCGAGATAGTCCGACTCAGGGTCCCTGATGCGGAAGAAGCACTCACCCAGCAGGTTGTCAGGGCCGTCCAGCGACTGCGGAACATGGATCTTTACAAGCCGCCCGGCGTCGCCGAGACCCTGGACTGGACCGAGGCTTTGGTGGCTTTAGGGGCGAAGGAGTTGGACGAGGACATGATCGAAGCTACCTTAGGCTCGGTCTTGAAATATCACGAGGACCAGCAGAGGGCTCTGCTCCAGTCCTTGCAGTTCCTCGCCGGGAGCTAGGATGACAGAGGAACCCCCGATCCTACGCATGGCGGTCGTCTTCGGTCGGCTCCTGCGGCGAACCGGGCTCGCGGCCGGACCCGACCGGGTCGTGGAGTTCGTGCGCGCGCTCGAAGAACTCGATGTAAGCAACCGCGACGACGTCTACTGGGCCGGGCGCGTGACGCTGTGCTCCCGCCAGGAACACTACGAGATGTACGACCGGGCATTCAAGGTCTACTGGGAGGGGAAGGAGGGCCTTAAATTCCTCGGCCCGCCCCGGACCAGATACTCCGTCACCATGCACGATGACTCCGTGCAACCGCCGAAGAAATCCGTCGAGAAAGGCGAACAGGGCGAGGAGGCCGTCACGCTCCGCTACAGCCCCGTGGACGTACTTCGTAAGAAAGACTTCGCCGAATACACGCCCGAGGAATTCGCGGAGTTGTACCGGCTCATGGCGGACATCGGCCTCTCGGGAGCCTTGCGCCGCTCGCGGCGGCTGGAGTCCGCGAGCCGGGGCCGTCACGACCCGAGGAGGAGCTTCCAGGGCGCGATGCGAACGGGCGGAGAGCCCATGCGACACCGTTACCGGAAGGCCCGGTATCAGCCCCGGCGAGTCGTGCTCCTATGCGACGTCTCCGGTTCGATGGCATCCTACAGCCGGACGCTCTTGCGGTTCATGCACGCGGGCGTGGCCTCCGGGGACCCCACCGAGGCATTCGTGCTCGGGACCCGGCTCACCCGCGTCACCCGCGAGCTTGCAAACCGCAACCCCGACCGGGCGTTGCGGGGCGCCTCCGGCGCGGTCGAGGACTGGTCAGGCGGGACCCGGCTCGGGGACACCTTAAAGGAATTCGTGGACCGCTGGGGACAGCGCGGGATGGCCCGCGGCGCGGTCGTCGTCATACTGTCGGATGGCTGGGACCGGGGGGATGTGGAGGTGCTCGCGGAGCAGATGCGGCGCATAAAGCGTCTCGCATACCGCGTGATCTGGGTGAACCCCCTCAAGGCCGCGCCCAATTACCAGCCGCTCGCCCGTGGAATGGCCGCCGCGCTACCAAGCGTTGACGTGTTCCTCTCAGGCCACAACTACGAGTCGCTAGAAGAGCTAGCCCGCGCCATCTCCGGGGCCGCCGGACAGGACCGGTAGAATACCGGAAAGGCAACGGAAGGAGACAGCATGAACCCGGTCGTTGACAAGGTAGCGAGTTGGAGCGAAGAGGGCAAGAAGGCCGCCCTCGCAACCGTGGTGAAGGTCGAGCGGTCGGGGCCGTTGGGTCCGGGAACCTCGATGGCCATCTCCGAGGATGGGCAGGTTGTCGGCTCGGTGAGCGGCGGGTGCGTGGAGCCAGCCGTGTTCGAGGAGGCGATGATGGCGATAGAGAGTGGGAAGCCGAAATATCTCTCCTACGGCATCTCCGATGACGAGGCGTTCGGGGTGGGGCTGACGTGTGGTGGGATCATCCACATCTTCGTCGAGCGGGTGGATTGGTAGCCGTGGGTGAACTTCTGTCGCGCTGGCATGAGGCCCTCGCGGAACAATCGCCGGTCGCCATCGCCACGGTCATCGAGGGGCCGGAGGGTTCGATGGGAAGCAAGCTGCTCGTCGCGCCCGAGGACCACATTGGGACGGCTGGCAACG
Source organism: Rubrobacter sp. (assembly GCA_013815485.1). Taxonomy (GTDB): domain Bacteria; phylum Actinomycetota; class Rubrobacteria; order Rubrobacterales; family Rubrobacteraceae; genus JACDGB01. The sequence continues at coordinate 1,335 of JACDGB010000230.1, read as the reverse complement.
AGGAACTGGACAAGGCCGTGGTCGAGGCGGCCCGCGGTCTGCTCGAAGGCGGTCGCACCGAGACGCGCCACTTTGGTCCCAGGGGACAGCGCCGCATGGAGGACGTGGCGGTCTTCGTGCAGTCGTTCGCTCCGCCGCCGAAGATGTACGTGTTCGGGGCGATAGATTTTGCCTCAGCGGTCGCCCGGATCGGCAAGTTCATGGGCTACCGGGTCATCGTCTGCGACGCGCGGCCCGTCTTCGCCACCCGCGAGCGGTTCCCTTCAGCCGATGAGGTCGTCGTCGCCTGGCCCGATGAGTTCTTGAAGACGGCGGAGGTAGACAAGCGCAGCGTCATCTGCGTCCTCACCCACGACCCTAAGTTCGACGTGCCCGTCCTAAAGACGGCTCTCGCCACGGAGGCCGGATACATCGGCGCGATGGGGAGCCGCCGGACTCACGACAATCGGACGGCTCGCCTTAAAGAGGAGGGCGTCTCGGACGAGGATCTTGCGCGCATAGCCAGTCCCATCGGGCTGGATGTTGGGGCGCGCACGCCGGAGGAGACGGCTGTGGCTATCGCGGGTGAGATCATCGCTCTGAGAACCGAGCATTCGGGCGGTCGCCTGGCCGGAAAGAGCGGCCCGATCCACGTCCCCGATACGCAAGAGGCGGTTCGCAACCCCTCCCGATAGAGAGGTTCATGCGGGATCCGGTTGAATTTGAGGAAACCGGACGCGGCGAACTCTCTCCCTGGATTCGGCATCACATCAGAAAGAGCCCTCTGACCGCGGATCATCCGTCCCAGAAAGCGTGATCTCGATCCGGCACGCGCCGGACGTAATCGGCACGATCACCTGCCCTGTGGAGAGCTTGAGGTCGAACTGTTCGGTCTCGCCGTTGTTGTGTACGCGCAAGATCCCGGCGATGCTCTCGGAGTCTTCGTCCGGGGTGATCCTGTGTACCCAAGCCTTTAGCTGCCTCTCCGCGTCCCCTTCGGGCTGGAAGGTCACCCGGCGCAGGCGGGAGAAATTCGGGATGGCGCCGGATGGCGCCTCGTGATTCTCTTCGCGATCCGGATACTCCAGTTTGATCCCGGCGACAGCGGGATGACCGGCGGCGGTGACGGAGAAGTGGGCGTGATGGTCTTCGTCCTCGCGCAGCTCGACGTCCCCACCCGCTCCCCGCCCACGGTCACCGGACGGCCAATAATTCAACGTCAACGAGCGTCCCGTCCCTGCGGCTGCGACGGGTGATGGCGGACACTTGCTCGTCGCCCGAAACCCGTTGCGTGTACTCGGCGACCTCAGCGCGCATCTCCGGCGTCCCGACGACCAGACCGTCCAGGCCGCGCCC
>JACDGB010000229.1 GCA_013815485.1 Rubrobacter sp. | reverse complement strand
CCCCGGTTCGTAGACTTCCTCGTCGCGTTTGGCGAGCGAGCGGAATGGGATGTCAGGCAACTCGGAGCCGACGCCCATCTCCCCGACGACGGACATCACGGCGGAGAGTTGGCCCTTGCCGCCGTCCAGCAGGATCAAGTCGGGCGCCGGCGTGAACTTTTCGTCTCCGGCCTTGAGACGCTCCAGGCGGCGGCGGATGACCTCGGCCATGCTGGCGAAGTCGTCCGCGCCCTCGACGGTCCTGATCCTGAATCGGCGGTACTGGTCCTTCGCCGGACGACCACTCTGAAACACGACCATCGAGGCGACGGAGTTGGTCCCCATCGTATTCGAGATGTCGTAGCACTCTATGCGTAACGGCAACGTGGGCAGCGCAAGCTCTTCGCGCAATGCGTCCAATGTCGAGGCGACCCGGTTGCGACGGGCCTCGTCCAGCGCCCGTTCGTGCTCCAACGCGAGTCCGGCGTTGCGCTCGGCCATCTCCAGGATGCGGCGCTTGTCTCCCCGTTGGGGGCGGCGCACCTCGACGTGAAAGCCGCGCAGTTCCGTGAGATGCTCGGCGAGCGTCGCTAGTTCGTCGTCCCGGTCGCTGGATTGGACCAATACTTCTCGGGGGACGGCGGCGGTGTCGTAGTATTGGGGGACGAACTGGAGGACCACGTCTTCGGCTCGGGACTCACCGTAGTTGTTCAGAAGAAAGGAGTCGCGGCCCGTGATCTGACCTTCCCGCACGGCGAAGACTTGCACGCAGGCCGTCTCCCCTTCGGAGTAGGCGCCGAAGGCGTCGAAGGAGTCCTCGGTGGCGATGGCCGCCCGCTGCCGTTCGCGTACGTGGGAGAGAGCGGAGATCTCATCGCGCAGTTTCGCCGCTCGCTCGAAGTCCATATCTTTGGCGGCGGACTTCATCTTCTGCTCGCGCTCGCGGATCAAATTGTCAACCCGCCCCTCTAGGAAAGAGATGACGTCCGCGATGATCCCATCGTAGTCCTCTTTGGAGATGGCCCCGATGCACGGCGCGGACGAGCGCCCGATGTGGTAGTTCAGGCACGGCACGCCGCTGCGCCGCCCAGGCTCCGGCCCCCGGCACTTGCGAAACTGGAACGTCTTGTTCAGCACGTCGAGCGTGGCGTGGACGCTACCCGCGCTCGGGAATGGCCCGAAGTAGCGGTGGCGCGAGTCGTGCGAGGAGCGGGTAGCAAAGACCCTCGGGTACTCGTCGCCGGTCGTCACCACGATGTACGGATAGCTCTTGTCGTCCTTGAGCGAGGCGTTGAAACGCGGACGATGGCGCTTTATGAGGTTCGCTTCGAGTACCAGCGCCTCGGTCTCGCTCGTCGTGGAGATGAAGTCTATTTGCCGGACGCGGCCTCGAAGCTCCGCTATCTTGGGTCGTCCGTCGCCGGAACGGGTGAAATAGTTCGCCACCCGGCTGCGGATGTTCTTCGCCTTGCCGACGTATATGACCCCGTCATCCGCGTCCTTGAAAATGTAGACGCCCGGCGAGGTTGGGAGGTGGGATCTATCAGGACAACCGTTCTCTGACATCGAGGAGATTATACCGCGAGAGGGCGCAAGAGCCGTGAGTCAGCGGGGTTTGCGGCGGGGCTGGCGCGATCCTCCGGGACGGATGGTGGAGCCTGGTGGGATCATCCCGTCCCCGCCAGTTCGCGCGTATCCGAAACCAGCCACCCATCCACCGACGGCACCAGCCGCCACGGAGAAGAGAGCCCCGACCGGGCCGAGCACGCTCGCGTCGAGGGCCAACGCCACGATGCCCGATACCACGGAAAGCCCCATCGCAACCAACACGAGCATCCGCCGGCGGCTGAAGCTCTGTCCTCTGGCGTACAGCGCGTACAGCACGAGTGCCCCGGCAACGAACGCGAACGGCGCGTACAAATAGACGATGCCCCCCGAGAGCCACGCTACTATCAGGATGAAGCTCGTCCAGCTTGCGAGAGCCCCGATGCCAGCTCCCACCCGCGACGCTCTGCGAACCGGAGCCCGGTAGGTACGGGACCCAACGGCGGCCCCGATCAGCATTCCAGGAAGCAGCAGCACGATGCCGAAGAGCGAGAGCCGGAACTGTATCTCGCCAAACAGGACGCCATCGCCCACCCACCAGAGCGGCAGCGGAAACACGAACGCCGCCGCCAGGAAGGTGAGCATCCCCATATTGACCCAGGTGGCGCACCCGAAGCCGCGCCGGTAGCGGGGCCGTATCCCCTGCTGCCCGGAGCCTTCTCCGGCGGCTCCATTACGTTGTGACATGGTGATCCGCGGGTTCAGCTTTCCTCGCGCCGAAGTGCTCCATCAGGGTCGGGGCGACGTCGGTGATGCGGCGCGGCGCGGGCAAGCCATCGGCCAACCCACTCGCCAGCACGAACACCTCCGAGTCGGTAGCGTGTAGCGAGCCGTGATCGCTCGCCGTATGGAAACCTCCCGTGACCTCTCCGAAGGTGTGGCCCGGTGTCGCCGAGAGCACCACATCCCCGCAACGCGGGGTATTCAGGCAGCCCCAGAGCCTCTCAAGCGCGTCGGGGTAGTCGCCGTATCCGAGAGAATCACCCGAAACTTCGAGGTCCAGGGTCAGAGGGTCGCCTTCGAGTTCCCAGCTATCGCCGTAGGTGTCTGTCAGGCCGTCACCGGGACGGAACCTGAGTTCACGGCCGATCCTGCGGACGATAGCCCAACCGTCTTCTGTCCACACGGCGAGGTCCACGCCGCGGCGGGAGATCAAACCCTCAACCATGTCCTCGCGGTCCACACCATCGCGCAGATAAAGAAGCGCGGATCTTCCATTGGGCACCATCACTACATCCACCCCAGGCGTGAACCGCGCCCGCGACCCGGAGGAGACGCGGAGGCCGGGGATGCTCCCGAGTTCCACGTAGCGGCCTTCCCGAAGCAGCGGGGTATGGCCGTGATCCGAGAGCGCCACTACGGCGTACTCGTCGAGCACCCGGTCCACCCCGCCACCAGCCTCGAAGATGCGTCCCACGTACCCGTCCGCCTTCGTCACCCACTCGCGCTGGGCGGCGATGCCCCGGTGATGCGCGATGGAGTCGCCCTTGAAAAAGTAGACCAGGTTGAACGGGGCGGCCTTCTCTCTCATTAGCATGGCGCCGATCTCCGCAGCGTACTCGTCGTTGATGCCGGCGGAGCGACGAATTCCCCCACTCCCCTTGCGCCCGTTCGCGCCCGTGTCGCGGCTGTAGAACAGGTCGCCCATGTAGTATTCCTTCGGCCCCTTCACGGAGGTGCCCAGGTATCGGCTGCCCTTCGTGTATTCCTCCACGGAACGCATCCTGACCGGATGCTCGTGCGGACCGCGCCGGATCGGGAAGTTCACGCAAGCCCCGTCCACCCCGTTCTCGTGCAGCGTCTCGAAGAGGGTCGCCGCGTGCAAATCGTCCCGGTTCATGCGCCAGACGTTGTTGTGGAAGACCTTGATCGCCCCGGTCAGCACGACGGTCTCCGTCATCGCGCCGTAGACGACGACGCTGCCTTGCGCCGCGTCGTACCAAGCGTGACCCACGATGCCACTCTCGGACGGGGCGCCGCCGGTCGCAATGGCCGCCGTCGCCGCCGGGGTGATGCTCGGGAACACCGATACCGCGTCCCACACAGCCTCTCCGCGCTCCGCCAGCGCGCCGAGGTTCGGGGCGTCGCCCTCCCGAATCGCCGCCCGCAGCACATCGGGCCGGATGCCGTCGAGCACCAACAAGAGCACGGGTCTTGGCACGGTTTTCTGATTCGAGTTCGTCAAGACCCGCATATTCTAACGCTCGTGGCGAACTGGGATGTCGCCGCGCTTACGTCTCCCGGACGTTCCCTCCGGAGTCTCCCTCGCGGCCGAGGCGGCTATGGGAGCGGCTGTAGGCGAAGTAGATCACGAGCCCTATAGCCATCCAGACCAGGAACCGCACCCAGGTTCCGATGGTAAGGAAGCCCATAACGAAGAGGCACAGCAGGGCCGCGAGGATCGGCACCACGGGGACCCACGGCGTCGTGAACGCCCGCGGGAGGTCCGGTTGGGTCCGGCGGAGCACGAGGACACCGATAGAGACCAGCACGAAGGCGGAGAGCGTCCCGATGTTCACCAGCTCGCCGAGCGTGGTAAGCGGGAGGCTGAACGTCAGGATGGCCGCGACGATGCCGGTGATAATGGTGATCCGGTACGGAGTGCGGAAGCTCGGGTGGACCCGCGCGAACCACTGCGGCAGCAGGTTGTCCCGGCTCATGGCGAAGGCAACCCGGCTCTGGCCGAGGATCAGGATCATCACGACCACCGTCAGCCCGACAAGGATCGCC
>JACDGB010000023.1 GCA_013815485.1 Rubrobacter sp. | reverse complement strand
TGCTCACCCTGCCGGGCCACAGCTTCTACTGGCTCCGCCTTGCGACCGAGGCCGCCGCCCCGAGCTGGCACGAGGAGAGCCCGCCGGTCTCCGAGCTTCCGGTCATCGTGCTGCCAGCCGGCCGCGAACCAGCCCACGACGCCAGCCGGGCCCCCCTGCGCCTGCCCGCCCGCCAGGTCTCCTTGCTCGAAAAAGAAGCACTGCCGAACTTCCTCGGCATCCGGCGCTGGTTCGGGGCGAAGGGGACGAAGATAACCGGCGTCGAGGTCGCAGCCCGCGCCGAACTGGGCCGGCACTGGCTCCTGACGCTCCTGCGAGTGAAGATCGGTGACGGTTCCGATGCGGCCTCGCACACGTACTTCCTGCCGCTCTCGGCGACCTGGGAGGACAGGGAGAAGGACCGGACCTCCGGCCTCGGCCCGTACGCCGTCGCCAAGCTGCGCCGCCGCGCCAGGATGGGCGTCCTCTTCGACGCGATGGCCGACGAGGGCTTCTGCCAGACCTTGCTCGCGGCGATGGACGAGGAGCGCGAGTCCGGCATGGGAGAAGGAACGGTTCGGTTCACGAAGACCGGCTTCTTCGAGGAGATGCTCGGGGATGAAGAGACAAGAGACATCGCGGTGCGTCGCGCCGGAGTGGAGCAGAGCAACACGTCGGTGATCTTGGGCGAGCGGATGGTATTGAAGGCGTACCGGCGTCTCCAGGAAGGGACGAACCCGGAGTTGGAGATCGGACGCCACCTCACCGAAGTGGCGGGCTTCGGCAACACCCCACCGCTCGGCGGGGCCATCGAGTACACGGGTTCTGACGGGACGCCCACGACCCTCGCCGTGCTACAGGGCTTCGTCCCGAACCAGGGCGACGGCTGGTCGTATACCCTCGACTACCTCGACCGATACCTCCAGGATCGCCTGATGACTACCTGGAGCCTGGAGGAGGACGACGCGCAGCTCGATGAAGAGTTCGAGGCGCGGGAGTCGTTCTTCGCCAACTTGATGCACACTCTGGGACTCCGCACGGGCGAGATGCACGAGGCTTTCGCCGTCCCCACGGACGACCCGGCCTTCGCGCCCGAGGTCGCTACCTCGGGGGAGGTTCGGGCCTGGATCGAGACTGTTCTCGACGATGCGCGGCGCACCCTCACCATCCTTGAGAAGCGCCAGGATAGCCTCCCCGAAGATATACGCCCGGACGTGGATCTCCTGCTGCGGATGGAGGCTAGAATCTTCGACCGCCTCGAAGCCGCCTCCAGCGAGGGACTCGCAACGGTAAAGAGCCGACTGCACGGCGACTACCACCTCGGGCAGGTCCTCGTTGCTGGCAACGACTTCCAGATCATAGACTTCGAGGGAGAACCAGCCCGCCCGCTCTCGGAGCGGAGCGAGAAGCACTCCCCCTTGCGCGACGTTGCCGGGATGCTTCGCTCCTTCAACTATGCTGCCCAATCCGCGGTACGCAACCCGAGTATCGAACGCGCAGATCAACTCGACACGCTGGAACCGCTGGTACGGGAGTGGGAGCGGCGGGCGCGGCAGGCGTTCCTCGACGGCTACGCCGAGGGCACCCGCGACTCCTCCACGCCGCCGCGAGACGAGGGCCGGATGCGCTCCCTCGTCGAGCTATTTACGCTGGAGAAGGCTCTTTACGAAGTCCGTTACGAGTTGGATAATCGCCCTGACTGGACCGGCATCCCGGTTCGGGGAATCCTGGATCTCCTTGAGGAGCCGGAAGAGGAGGATGAGCCATGATCCACGACGAGACCCTGCGCGCTATCGCGTCCGGCGACCACCCCGACCCATTCTCCGTGCTCGGCATGCACGAGGAGGATGGCGAGTTCGTAGTGCGGACCTTCCTCCCCGGTGACGCTCGCCGGGTTCAGGCCGTCTCCGTGGGTGGCTACTCCCTCGGGGATCTCGCTCCCGTAAATTCTGACGGTCTCTTCGCCGGTATCGTCTCCGCCTCAGAGGTCGTCCCGTACCGGCTCCGGGTTGTGTGGGACGATGCGACGGTCGCGGAAGTCGAAGACCCGTACCGCTTCCCCCCGACCCTGGGAGAGATGGATCTCCATCTCTTCGGGGAAGGCAATCATCACCGCCTCTACGATAAGCTCGGGGCGCACATATCCGAGGTGGATGGCGTCGGGGGGACCGCCTTCGCCGTGTGGGCTCCGAACGCGCGGAGGGTCTCCGTCGTTGGCGATTTCAACGGCTGGGAAGGCCGCCGTCACGGGATGAGGAAGTATCCTGGCGGGGTCTGGGAGATCTTCGTCCCCGAGGTCGGCGACGGCGCGGTGTACAAATTCGAGATCAAAGGCCCGGACGGAGAATTCCTCCCCCTGAAAGCCGACCCGTTCGGCTTCCGGGCCGAGAAGCTCCCAGGCACAGCCTCCATAGTCCACGACCCCACGCGCTACGAATGGGACGACGCGAACTGGATGCAGCGCCGCGCCGAAAAGAACGCCCTCGACGCTCCGATGACGACTTACGAAGTTCACCTCGGCTCATGGCGCCGCAACGAAGACGGCTCATACTTTACATACCGCCAGCTAGCCGACGAGTTGGTGCTCTACGTCGCGGAGCTAGGCTACACGCACGTAGAGTTCCTGCCGCCAACAGAGTACCCATTCGACGGCTCGTGGGGCTACCAGCCACTCGGCCTCTTCGCCCCGACGAGCCGCTTCGGGACCCCGGATGATTTCAAGCATCTCGTTGACGCCTTCCACCGGGCGGGGATAGCCGTCGTGATCGACTGGGTCCCGGCTCACTTCCCGGAGGACGCGCACGGCCTCGGTCTCTTCGACGGCACGCACCTGTACGAGCACGCAGATCCCAGGCAGGGCCGTCACCCTGATTGGGGCACGCTCATCTTCGACTACGGTCGCCCCGAGGTCCGCAACTACCTGACCGCGAACGCCCTATTCTGGTGCCGGGAGTACCATGTGGACGGTCTGCGGGTGGACGCGGTAGCCTCGATGCTTTACCTGGACTACTCGCGTGAAGAGGGCCAGTGGGTCCCAAACGAGCGCGGCGGCAACGAGAACCTGGAGGCCATAGCCTTCCTGCAAAAGACCAACGAGCTAGTCTACGAACACGCTCCCGGCGCCGTCACCATCGCCGAGGAGTCCACCGCCTGGCCGATGGTCAGCCGCCCGACGTACATGGGCGGCCTCGGATTCGGATACAAATGGAACATGGGTTGGATGCACGACTCCCTCCAGTACATGCAGGAAGATCCACTCCACCGCTCCTACCACCACGACCGCCTCACCTTCTCGCTCGTCTACGCTTTCAACGAGAACTTCGTGCTCCCCCTCTCCCACGACGAGGTCGTCCACGGCAAGGGCTCCCTAATAAACAAGATGCCCGGCGACGAATGGCAGCGTTTCGCCAACCTCCGCGCCTATTACGGCCTCACCTACATACACCCCGGAAAAAGCCTGCTCTTCATGGGCGGCGAGCTGGCCCAGAGCCGCGAATGGAACCACGACACCCAACTAGACTGGAACCTGTTAGACAACGAATATAACGTCGGCATGCAGGCCCTCGTCCGGGATCTCAACGCCATCTACAAGGCCACGCCCGCGCTCCACGAAGTAGACTTCGAGCCAGAGGGATTCGAGTGGATCTCCGACTCAGACCGCCAGAACAGCGTAATATCCTTCCTCCGCCGGGCAAAAGACCCGGAAGACTTCGTAATAGTCATCTGCAATTTCACCCCGGTAGTCCGCGAGAACTACCAAATTGGAGTCCCAGCCGGAGGCCACTACGAAGTGGTTCTGAATACCGACGACAATCGCTACGGCGGCAGCGGCATAGGCGAAGCAACCATCGAAGCGCAAGAAACTCCGGCCCACGGAAAACCATACTCGATCTCGCTCACGCCGCCGCCGCTGGCGACGATTATTTTGAAGCCGGTCAGCTAGTCAGCGTGTCAGCCGATCAGCTTTCTCTTGCTGACCGGCTGACACGCTCTCAAAGAAAGGAACATCCCTGATTTGAGTACCAACAACACTACCGTCTGGCCTGGGAATCCGTATCCTCTGGGGGCGACCTGGGATGGCGAGGGCGTGAACTTCGCGCTGTTCTCGGAGAACGCGGAGGCCGTGGATCTCTGTCTCTTCGATCCTTCCGGGAATGAATTGGAGCGCATCCGGATACCGGAGCATACCGACCAGATCTGGCACTGCTACCTCCCCGAAGGACGCCCCGGCCTCCTCTACGGCTACCGCGTCCACGGTCCATACGACCCCGAGAACGGCCACCGCTTCAACCCCAACAAACTCCTCCTCGACCCGTACACTAAGGCCACCGTCGGGCCGCTCGACTGGTCCACGCACCACTTCGGCTACAAATTCTCCGGGGACGAGGACTTCTCCATGAGCGAGATGGACAATGCCGCCGGGATGCCGAAATGCCGGGTCGTTGACACCGCCTTCACCTGGGGCGACGACCGCCCACCGAAGATACCCTGGCGCGACACCATCATCTACGAGACGCACGTCAAGGGCTTCACCAAACTGCACCCGGACGTGCCCGAGGACATCCGCGGAACATACGCCGGTCTCGCCTCGGCCCCGGCCATCGAACATCTGAAAAGGCTCGGCGTGACCGCCGTGGAACTGATGCCCGTCCACCTTTTCGTGGATGACAAGCACCTCGTTGACCGGGGCCTGAAGAACTACTGGGGCTACAACTCCATCGGCTTTTTAGCCCCTGACATGCGCTACTCGGCGACCGGCTCCATCAGCGAGTTCAAGACGATGGTGAAGCGGCTCCACTCCGCCGGTCTCGAAGTCATCCTGGACGTTGTTTATAACCACACCGCCGAAGGGAATCATTTAGGGCCGACGCTATCGTTCCGGGGCATAGACAACGCCGCCTATTACCGGCTCACTGACGATAAACGCTTCTACATGGACTACACGGGTACGGGCAACACCCTGAATATGATGCACCCGCGAGTTTTGCAGCTCATCATGGACAGCTTGCGGTATTGGATCCTGGAGATGCACGTAGACGGTTTTCGCTTCGACCTGGCGAGTGCCCTGGCCCGTGAACTACACGAGGTGGACCGGCTCGGGGCGTTCTTCGACATCATCCGACAAGACCCGGTGATCTCTCAGGTCAAGCTCATAGCCGAACCCTGGGACGTGGGCGAGGGTGGCTACCAGGTCGGCAACTTCCCCGTCGGCTGGACGGAATGGAACGGCAAGTACCGCGACGCCGTGCGAGCCTACTGGAAGGGTGACGGCGGACTCGTGGACGAAGTTGCCTACCGCCTCACCGGCTCCTCCGACCTCTACGAGGGCGACGGCCGCCGCCCCAACGCCTCCATCAACTTCGTCACCGCCCACGACGGCTTTACCTTGCAAGACCTCGTCTCCTACAACGAGAAACACAACGAAGAGAACGGCGAGGACAACAACGACGGCGAGAGCCACAACGACTCTTGGAACCACGGCGCCGAAGGCCCGACGGATGACCGAGCAATTCGCCGCCTGCGTGCCCGTCAGAAACGCAACATCCTTGCGACGCTCCTTCTCTCGCAGGGGGTGCCAATGATCCTCTCCGGCGACGAGATGGGACGTACCCAGAACGGCAATAATAACGCATATTGTCAGGACAATGATACAAGCTGGCTATCGTGGGATTTATCCGCCTCCGACCGGCGTTTCTTCGAGTTCGCGCGGCGCGTAGTCCGTATCCGCCGTGACCATCCCGTGTTCCGGCGGCGGCGCTTCTTCGGGGGGCGTAGTTTGGGGGGCGAGGACGTCAAGGACATCGCATGGTTGGATCCTGCGGGCCGCGAGATGAGCGACGAAGAGTGGAACGACTCCTTCGCCCGTTCGCTGGGAATGCAGATAGCCGGCGTACTGGAAGGCGAGCGCGACGCGAGAGGCCGCCCCGAGGAGGACGACGATTTCCTCCTGCTCCTCAATGCCCACCACGAGGAGACCCCATTCACCGTCCCCGCACATCCCGAGGACGCCCGCTGGCGGGTCATCCTGGACACGAGCTACTCCGGCGGACTGGAAGCTGGTAGCTTCCACAAACCCGGCGGCGAGTACCCGCTGAGAGCGCGTTCCATAGCCGTGCTCGCCAACGCCCGCGAGTGGGAGACTGTCGAGGACGAGGACGAGTAATGCGGGAGATGCACAATCCTCATCCCACCCGACGCGAACCGGAGTTCCCCCGACTCTCGACTCCCGAAGCGAGCGGAGCGAAGTGTCTCCCGACTCCCGCATGAAACGCCGCCACGACATCCCCTTCGGGGCCGAATACCTCGGCGATGGACAGACGCGCTTCTCCTTCTGGACCACGGTTGCCGGGAGCGTGGACTTAGTACTGAAACGCGGGACCGAACCGATGGAGCGGGGCGATGACGGCATCTTCATCCTCGCGACGGAAGCCGCGCCCGGAGCCCGCTACCGCTACCGCGTGGACGGTGGGCAGGAGTTCCCCGACCCGGCATCGCGCTATCAGCCGGAGGACGTACACGGCCCGAGCGTCGTAATTGACCCCGCCGCCTTCGACTGGCGGGATGTGGATTGGAAGGGGAGTCCCTGGCGCGAGACCGTGTTGTACGAGTTGCACGTAGGGACGTTCTCCCCGGAAGGCACGTTCGCCGGCGTGGAGGAGCGGCTGGACTATCTGGTGGATCTCGGGGTGACGGCGATAGAGTTGATGCCGCTCTCGGATTTCCCCGGACGCTACAACTGGGGCTACGATGGCGTGCTGCCCTTCGCCCCGGATAGCTCGCATGGGACGCCAGAGAACCTGAAAAACTTGGTCCAGGCGGCGCATGGGCGTGGACTCTCGGTCTTCCTCGATGTCGTCTACAATCACTTCGGGCCGGAGGGAAATTATCTTCCCGTGTACGCTCTGGACTTCTTCACGGAGCGGCACGAGACGCCGTGGGGGGCGGCCATCAACTTCGACGGCGAGGGCAGTAATTACGTGCGCGAGTTCTTCATCCACAATGCGCTGTACTGGCTGGAGGAGTACCATATGGACGGGCTTCGCCTCGACGCCGTCCACGCCATAAAGGACGACTCGGAGAAGCACCTTCTCGTCGAATTGGCGGAGCGAATACGGAGCGGACCTGGACGGGACCGTCACATCCACCTAGTCCTGGAGAACGAGGAGAACCAGTCGTCGCTGTTGCGGGGCGAGGGTCTCTACGAGGCGCAGTGGAACGACGACGTGCATCATGCGCTGCACACGGCCCTGACCGGGGAGGACGCCTCGTACTATGCGGATTACGCCGATGCGCCGGTGCGTCATCTCGGGCGCTGTCTGGCCGAGGGTTTTGCTTATCAGGGCGAGCCGTCGAGGCACAGAGGGGACGAGCGCGGGGAGCCGAGCGCGGACTTGTCTCCGGCCTCGTTCGTGGCGTTCTTGCAGAACCACGATCAGATCGGCAACCGCGCCTTCGGAGAGAGGATAACCAGCCTCGCGTCGCCGGAAGCTGTCCGCGCTGCGACGGCAATATACCTGCTCTCCCCACAGGTTCCGATGCTCTTCATGGGCGAGGAATGGGCCGCGTCGGCACCTTTTCTCTTCTTCTGCGACTTCGAGGAAGACCTGACGCCGCTCGTGACAGAAGGACGGCGCGAGGAGTTCGCAAAATTCCCCGAGTTCTCCGACCCTGCGACCCGCGAACGCATCCCCGACCCGAGCGACGAAAAAACCTTCGTATCATCGAAGCTCGATTGGCAGGAACGCGAAAAGTCCGAGCACGCCGAATGGCTGCGCTTCTACCGTGAGCTTCTGGCCTTGAGGAAGGAGAAGATAGCTCCCCGGCTCGCTGGCGCACCGGGCGGCGAGGCGGAGTATCGGCTCGTCGGTGAGCGAGGGCTGGAGGCGCGGTGGACATTGGGTGATGGCTCAATCCTCACGCTGTTCGCCAACCTGGGAGATGAGCCGCTCGGCGGTTTCGAGAAGGCGGCGGGGGATCCACTTTACGCCACGGATACCGCCGTGGACGGAAGTGAGTTGTCAGCGTGGTCGGTGGCGTGGTATCTGCGGAGTAACGATGAGTAGAAAACGGCAAATGACGAGCAGCGAGCCGATGATGGCGAGAAGCCAGCCGCGTCAGTCACGACTCACGGGAGCGGAGCGACGAAGAAGTGAAGTGACTTGAGGGCGACGTACCGGCTCCAGTTCAACGCGGGCTTCACGTTCCTGGAGGCGAGGGATCTCGTGCCGTATCTGGCGGAGCTTGGGGTGAGCCACATGTACGCCTCGCCGTACATGAAGGCCCGCCCCGGCAGCACGCACGGCTACGACATCACCGATCACAATGCGCTGAACTCGGAGATCGGGACTGAAGAAGAGCACGATGCGATGATCTCCGCGCTGCACGAGCATGGGATGGGCCATCTCCTCGACGTGGTGCCGAACCACATGGGCGCCGGTAGCGACAACGCCTGGTGGCTCGACGTGCTGGAGAACGGCCCGGCGTCCGTCTACGCCCGCTTCTTTGACGTGGACTGGTATCCGACGAACCGGCAGAGGCTTTGGGGCAAGGTCCTGCTCCCGATCCTGGGCGACCACTATCGCGCCATCCTCGAAGGCGGCGAGCTGAAGCTGGCCTTCGACGCGGAGGAAGGCGCGTTATCCGTCTTCTACTACGAGCACCGGCTTCCACTCGACCCGCGCACTTACGGGAGGGTGCTGGCAGAACTGCCGTTCCCGCGGGCCGACGAGCGGATGCTGGAACTGCGGACCCTGGCTGATGCCTTCGGGAACCTGCCGGGACGGGAGGATACGGACGATGCGGCATTCGAGGCTCGGGAGCGGGACGCTGCCATCCAACGACGCTGGCTCGTCCGGCTCTGCCGCGAAGCTCCGGATGCGAGGCGAGCCATCGAGGAGAGGGTCCGATTTCTCAATGGCGAGTCGGGAGATCCTGAAAGCTTCGAGAAGCTTCACGAGATATTGGAAGAGCAATCGTACCGGCTCGCGTACTGGCGGGTGGCGAGCGATGAGATCAACTACCGGAGGTTCTTCGCCATCAACGACCTCGCCGGTATCCGGGTCGAGGACGAGAAGGTATTCGACGCCACGCACCGACTGATCCTATCCCTCGTAAAGACCGGCAAGGTGGATGGCCTTCGCATAGACCACCCCGACGGCCTCCATGACCCGGCGGGCTACCTTCATAGGTTGCAGGCGGCGGCTGGGAAGTCCGGAACTGAGGGCCCGCTGTACGTGCTGGTCGAGAAGATCCTGGCCCACCACGAGGTTCTCCCCGAAGACTGGCCGGTCGCTGGCACTACCGGCTACGACTTCACGAACCTGCTTAACGGCCTGTTCGTGGACGCGGACGGCGAGGCCGGGATGGACCGTGCATACCGCCGCTTCCTCGACCGGAGCGTGGACTTCGAGGAAATTATCTACGAGTGCAAGAAGCTCATCATGCGCGAAGACCTGGCGAGCGAACTGGCCGTCCTTAGCCGACGCCTGGTGCGTATCTCGGAAGGCTTCGAGGGCGGAGCCGAAGGCCGCGCCGACGGCCATGCCCGCCGCTCTCGCGACTTCACCATAAATGTGCTGCGCGACGCGCTCTCCGAGGTCGTCGCCTTCTTCCCCGTCTACCGGACGTACATCACGCCAGGCCACGTCTCCGAGACCGCCCGCCGCCATGTGGAGTGGGCCGTCGCCCGCGCCAGGAAGCGGAGCGACGCCGCCGACAAGGGCGTCTTCGACTTCCTGCGAGAGGTGCTGTTGCTGGAGAGCGAAGGTCCCGAAGAGCATCGGGCTTCGGTCGCCGCTTTCGTGATGAAGTTCCAGCAGTACACGGGGCCGGTGATGGCGAAGGGGATGGAGGATACCGCCCTGTATCGCTACAACCGCCTCACCTCCCTGAACGAGGTCGGCGGCGAGCCGGAGCGGTTCGGGACGACAGTCTCCGCCTTTCATCATTTGAACGGCGAGCGGGCGAAACACTGGCCGCGCGCCATGCTCGCCACCTCCACCCACGACACCAAGCGCGGCGAGGACGTGCGCGCCCGCATCAACGTGCTCTCGGAGATGCCGACCGAATGGCGCGAGAGGCTCATCCGCTGGGGCCGCATGAACCGCTCCCGTCGCCGCGAGGTGGACGGGAGACCGGCTCCAAGTCGCAACGATGAGTACCTTCTGTATCAGACACTCCTCGGTGCATGGCCGCTCGAAGATATGGATGAGGCCGGGATGGAGGAGTTCAGGGAGCGCATAAGAGCGTACATGGAGAAGGCGATGAGGGAGGCGAGGGTTCATACCTCCTGGGTGAACGTGAACGAGGAATATGAGGAGGCTGTCGCCGCGTTCGTGGACGCCCTAGTCACGCCTTCGGAGAACGACCTCTTTCTCGAAGACTTCCTCCCGTTTGGGAGAAAGATAGCCTGCCTCGGTGCTCTGAACTCACTCTCTCAGACCTTGCTCAAGCTCACCGTTCCCGGCGTCCCGGACATCTACCAGGGAGCCGAACTCTGGGACCTCTCCCTCGTGGACCCGGACAACCGCCGCTCCATTGACTACGGCCTGAGAAGGAAGCTGTTGTCGGAACTGAAGGATCTCGATCCCGCCGATGCGCGCTCCCTGCTCGAAAACGGCGCGTGGCAGAGTGGTGGTCCCAAGCTGTACCTGATGTGGAAGGCTCTGGAGTTCAGGCGCGGGATGCCGAATCTCTTCGAGGACGGTGAGTATCTGCCGCTCGAAGTGGAGGGCGAGAGGGTGGATCACGTAGTCGCCTTTGCTCGCCGAAACGGAGACGAAACGGCGATCACGGTGACTCCCCGCCTCTGCTCCAACCTGGTAAATGGTTCAGACTCTCTCTTCCTCCAGCCAGAGACGTGGAAAAATACCCACGTCAAGCTCCCCGAAGGTATGGGAGCGACGCTCCGCAACGTCCTCACCGGTGAGTTGCCGGAGCCTGAAGAACACGACGGAGCAGCCTGCCTGACCGTCTCCAAACTACTGCGGAGCTTCCCCGTCGCTCTGCTGACGGCTGAAAGCTGATGGTGCTTCACCGGGCTGGCGGGTATGGTACAGGGCTCGATGGGCGAAGGTGGAAACGGTCGGCGCCTTGCGCCGGTCGCGGGATATGGTGAAACCTGTTAGTTTGAAGTCTCAACGTTCATAGCAT
>JACDGB010000228.1 GCA_013815485.1 Rubrobacter sp. | reverse complement strand
CGGGACGACAACCCCGAGAGGAGAGAGAACGATGGATGCGAAGCGCAAGAGACCCCTGACGAGAGGCGCGGCGGCGCTCACGCTGATGGCGGGCCTGGCGGTAGTGGGCGGCTGTGGGAACGATACGACGGCAGCGGAGGACAAGAGCCCCGGAACGTCGAAAACAGTAGCGAACTCTACGACATTGACCGCTGCGGATTCGGGATCCACGGCGATTCCGCAACCGACAGTGGCCCAGCTCGCGGCGGCCGGGTTCGAGAAGCTCCCCGTGACACCGGAAAACGAGCGGGTCGACCGTGCCGCGTCGCCGTTCTCGGATCCCACCAACGTCACGAACCCGCTATTCCCGATCAGCGCCCTACACTCGGCAGTCTTGAACGGCCAGGTCGACGGCAAGCCGTTCAGGACCGAGACCACGCTCCTGCCGGACACGAGGATCATCGAGTGGACCGAAGGCCAGCAGGTCGAGACGCTGGTCTCCCAGTACGTCGCGTACCTGGACGGGCGCATCCAGGAGGCCGCGCTCGACTTCTACGCCCAGTCCGACGACGGGTCCGTCTGGTACTTCGGCGAGGACGTGTACAACTACAACAAGGACGGCCTCATCGCTGACACCTCGGGCACCTGGCTCGCCGGCAAGGAAGGCCCTGTTGCGATGATCATGCCCGCCGATCCAAAGGTCGGCGACGTGCATCGGCCCGAGAACATTCCGGGCCTGGTCTTCGAGGAAGTCAGCGTCGAGACCGCCGACAAGACCGTGGACGGCCCTCTTGGGCCTGTCGAGGGCGCTATGGTCGCCGGGGAGCTCCACGACGACGGAACCTACTCGGACAAAGTCTTCGCTCCCGGCTATGGCGAGTTCTACTCGGCCCACGAAGGCGACATCGAGGCGCTGGCCCTCGCGGTGCCCACCGACGCGCTCTCGGAGCCTCTCCCCGACGAGCTTCGGACCCTGTCGAGTGGTTCGGAAGATATCTTCCGTGCATCCCGATTCGGGGAGTGGGAGACGGCCTCGGCCAGCATCGAAGAGATGAGGACTGCCTGGGACGCCTATCGGCAGGCGGGCGACGTACCCTCCAGGCTCGACGCCCCGATGAGCAGCGCCTTCGAGGCGCTCGCCGGAGCAGTCGATGCCCGGAATCCGGCGGAGGCGGGCCAGGCGGCCCACGACGCCAGTATCGCCAGTCTGGACCTCCAGCTCCGTTACCTGTCCCCCGCCGAGACCGACCTCGCTCGCTTCGACGTCTGGGCGCGCCGGGTGCTCCTCGACGCGGCGGCCGACGATATGGCCGGGGTCACCAGCGATCTCGCCACTCTCGAATGGATCCGGGACCGATTCGCCGATACTCTCGAAGGTGCCGATCTCACCCGCATCGACGCCCACCTCGAGGCGCTGCGAACCACTGTGGACGACGGGGATCTCGCCGCGGCAACCGACGAAGCCGAGCGTCTCCAGGACACCCTCAGACAGCTTCAGGAGTGAACCGGGGTGCTTTCGGAGTTCCGTCGGATATGCGCTGCGCAGCACTTTCATTGCGCAGCGCATATGCGCCTGGCGCAGATGAGGAACTACATGCCGCGGGAATCGGGCCGCTCAGGAGCCGACGGCCTTCCGGCATCCTTTTGCCAGGCCAACGCTAGTGTCGTTCTCAGCTTTCTCTCAGGTTTCGGCAGGATACTCCGCATCGTGGGTACGCGATGAACGGAGGAAAGATGCTGAACAAGAAGCTCCTCGCCGGTGCGGCGGCTGCGGTCGTCCTGACTCTAGGTGTCGGCACAGCCGTCACCGCCCAGCAAGGCGTCCTGCCGGGCCAGGGGGACGAGCTTGGCGAGAAGAACGAGGCCTTCGAAGGAAGAGACTCCGACGAGTCGTTGACCGGCTCGCCCGCTCGACAGGCCGCCGATGCGGCGCTTCGCGCGACGGACGGAGGCACCGTGCTCGAGGTCGAGCGGGGTGATGACCCTGGCGCGGCCTACGAGGTCGAGGTCCGCAAGGCAGACGGTGGCGTCGCTGAGGTGCTGCTCGATGGCGACTTCGACGTCATCGGCCAGGAAGCCGGCGATTGATCACCATATAAACAAGGAGGTCCACGCCATGCGACAGATCTGGACCATCGCCATCACGACCGCGCTCGTCCTGCTCGCAGTCGGCTGCAACTCCAGCACTGACGCCAATCGGGCGCAGGGCGGTACGGGCGCGGGATCCAACAGCCAGCCAGACCTGCCGCAGGGGAGCGAGCCTGTAAAGCTCGACCCGGCCGACTTCTCGACCAACATTGACAACCCCTACTGGCCAATGTCACCCGGCGACAAGTGGGTCTACCGGGAGATAGAGCCCGGAAAGCCGGAATTGCGCGTCGAGGTGATCGTCACCGACCGGACCAAGCAGATCGCCAACGGCGTCGAGGCCAGGGTCGTCCACGACGTTGTCACCGAGGACGGCCAGCCCATTGAGATCACCGACGACTGGTACGCCCAGGACAAGGCCGGCAACATCTGGTACCTGGGCGAGGACACCGCCGAGTACGAGGACGGCAAGATAACGACGAGGTCGGGCTCCTTCGAGGCCGGCGTTGACGGGGCTCAGGCCGGTATCATCATGCCAGCCGATCCCCGAGACGGCATGGCATACCGCCAGGAGTACTACAAGGGCGAGGCCGAAGACAGGGCCGAGGTCCTGAGCACCGACGAGCAGGTCGAGGTTCCCTTCGGCTACTTCAAGGGGGCGCTGATGACCAAAGACCTGGTCCCGCTGGAGCCCAAAGTCTCCGAGTACAAGCTCTACGCTAGGGATGTCGGCCCCCGTGCTAGCCGTGGGGACCTCCGGCGGCGGCGGCCGCGAGGAGCTGGTCAGCTACACTCAAGGCGGTTAGCCGGAGATCAGCACTTCAGCTTTGATGAGCAGGGGGTCGTATTTTCCTCGCCCCCTACTTCTTACCCCAGATTCCTGGTGGCGTGGCTCTCAGGAAATTTAATCCTCTATCCAGCGTTCATCGCATGAGTTCTCGAAAAGCCGACAGACTCGGTGCCGCGAAACCCTGTAAGCTGGCAGGCCGAAGTACCGACCGGCTAACAGGCTTACAAGGGGGTTCGCGTGGAACAGACGAAGTTTCTCCTCGACGAGCAGGCGCTGCCGGAGAGCTGGTACAACCTGGTCCCGGACCTCCCGTTCGTGCTGGAGCCGCCGCTGAACCCTGCCACGCGCGAGCCGGTCGGGCCGGAGGCGTTCGCGCCCATCTTTCCACAGGAGATCATCCGCCAGGAGGTTACGGCGGAGTCCCACGTCCCCATCCCGGATGAGGTGCGCGAGATCTAAAGCCTCTGGCGACCGACGCCGCTCTTCCGGGCCCGTCGCCTGGAGAAGCTCCTCGACACCCCGGCCCACATCTATTACAAGTACGAGGTAGTCTCTCCGGCGGGCAGCCACAAGCCGAACACCGCCGTCCCCCAGGCGTACTACAACCGCGAGGACGGTGCCCGACGCTCACGCGTGGCCGCTTCGTCTACGACTTCGGGTATAACGCGGAACCACCCCGATGATGAAGATGTACACTCTGGGGCACTCATTCGTGCCGACGGTCTGAGGTGCCACGGCGACTCCCCGATCCTCTCGGCCCTCGTCCACGAGGGGCTCGTGGAGGCCCGCGCCGACACTCAGACCCCGACTTTCGAGGTCGGCCTCGCCTTCGCCCGGACGGAGGACATGGTTCCGGGGATTGGGATGTCCAATCGCCGGTGCATCTTGACGGCGTGGTCATCGTCGCGGTGGAAGCCGAGCCGGTCTAGCAGCGTGATGAAGCGCCGGTCGGTGTCGAGGGCGCGGGTCCGGATCCCGGCTCCAGGGTTGCGCGCGGGGTCGGCGAGCCGCTCCGCGGCCCAGCGGAGCATGGGCTCCTCCAAGACGCCGCGCAATCGTGGGCGGACCTGCACGACCGCGCTGTCGGGTTCCTCCAGGATGGCGAAGCCGGTCAACCCTTCCCCGTTCTCCCACAACCAGACGTTTTCGTAGGGGTCGAAGCGCGTGTTCTGGAACACGGTCCATGTGAAGTATCTCGGATGCCAGCACAACCCCTCGTAGGAGCGCGATGACGTTCGGCCTTCTCCACGCATCTGCGGTTCCTTGCCGCGTTTCACGAGACGTTCTCATGCCTGCAATCTGGTTTTAAACGGAAGTTTACCCTCCCGAAACCATGCGTACGCCGGTCATTGTTATCCTCCAGCGTGGATGGAGACTGGTTTGTTTTCGAGAATCGAGGAGGTCTCTTGAGAGTCGGGCGTAATCTGGACGCAGTCGCGAAACGGCGAATCTTCCGTGGAAGATACCG
>JACDGB010000227.1 GCA_013815485.1 Rubrobacter sp. | reverse complement strand
GCGGCCAACTCGCGAGCGCGGTCGAGGCCCTCGACCAGCCGGTCCATGCCAGCCTCTTCTCCATCGCCGCCGTGGCTCCCTGAGTGGACTACGACAAGGTGCGCCCCGATATCCCCCGCCGCCACCAGTTCACGGGCGAGGGCCTGGGCGGAGCGTTCGCGGTGATCCGGCTTCGGGGACGCGAGGTTGATCAGGTACTTCGCATGCGCGACCACCGGATAAATACCAGCCTCCCGACTCCTGCGAACAAACTCCTCCGCGTCAGCTCGCGGCGACGGTTCAGCCCATCCCTGCGGATTTGAGACAAATAACTGCACCGTCTCGCAACCCAAAACCTCGATAGCCGCGAGCGTCTTCTTCAGACCATCCGAAGCCTGAAGGTGCCGTCCGATCCTGTTGGTCCTCTCTGACATTCCAAACATTGTAGCCGCCGGATGCCAGAAACGTCGTGAACGATATAATCATAAAAACGAAGGAACCCGACCAGCTAAAACACGGAGGTATCTCACCACATGGCCCTCGAAGGCAAAATCGCAAAGATACTCGGCAACAACGAAGTGGTCATAAACCGGGGCAGGTCCCAGGGCGTCCGCCAGGGGATGCTGTTCGAGATCTTCGCCGCCGAGGGCGAGGAGGTCTGGGACCCGGACACCGGCGAAACATTAGGCACCGTCGAAGACGTGAAGGCCCGCGCCGAAGTCACCGAAGTCAAGGACCGGCTCGCCATCGCCCGCTTGGCGAACGCTGGGCCGCAAGCCGGGGCACTCGGCATTGGCGACATGCAAGAGAACCTTCAGCGCATGTTCGGCCAGATGTTCGGCGACAGTAACATCCACATCCAGGGCTTCAGCTCTTCGGAGAACGCCGATAACGAAGACCTGGAGAACCTGTTCGGCGGCCCGCTTCAAGATCTATCCAAAGTCCTGGTCGGGGACGCGGCCCGCGAAATAAAGCGCAACTAGAAGAACTTCGACCGGCTGCCCTTCGGGAATCCTTTGCGGGACTTCGCGCGTCTCCCGGTAACTTTCTCCCTGATCCTCGCCTGCGTGCTGGTGTACGCAAGCGTGATGGCTCTTGCTATATCCTCGGGCCTACCGTGGAACGTCGCCCTCGTAGCACAACCGAGCGAGATACTCATTCAAGGCGCGCTGGTGCCGGAGTTCGTGGCGGAAGGGCAGGTCTGGCGGCTGGTGACGAGCGCGTTCCTGCATTCGGGCCTCACGCACTTGGCGCTCAACATGATCTCGCTTTACTTCCTGGGCTCTTTCGCCGAAGCGTCGTTCGGGCGTGGACGTTTCTTCGCCATGTACGCCCTGAGCGGCGTCTCCGGCGGGCTCGCTTATCTATATTTCGGGGGGTTCGATGAGCCGGCGGTCGGGGCTTCGGGGGCAATCTTCGGCGTCCTCGGGGGCGTACTCGGGTATGCCATCAGGCGCGGGACGTTCTCGTGGCAGAATCCGGTGATCCGTCAACTCCTCATCCTGCTCGCCTTCAACCTGTTCATCGGGGCTTCGATCCCCAACATCAGCAACACGGCCCATATCGGCGGCCTCGCGGGCGGCGCGGCCTTCGGGTGGCTCGTCGCCCCGACGGTGTACTCCGAGAAGAAGTCCCGAGCCGCCGCGCCCATAGCGATCCTTTTCGCTGTGGAAGCGGCTCTGCTGACCGTATGGTTCCTTCTGCTCTGACCCTAATAAGCGGGTTGCGGAAGCATTGACCTTCCACGCCCGCGCTGATTGCCGCCCGCTGAAAGCTGATGGCTCGTAATGAACGGCGCGATCAGTCGCCCAGTATGGTCATGAGACCGATGGTGGTTGCCACGAACGTCGCGGCAAAGATTGCTCCGGTGGCGCGTCCGAGGTACTCAGAGCGGGCCTCGGGGAGCAGGTGCGCGGCTCCCACGTAAGCCAGCACGCCCCCGGCCGCGCCGGTCAGAAAGCCGAGCGCGCCATCACCAGGCGACGGCAGCAGGATCGTGAGTCCGGCCGCGATGGGTATGGCGAGCCCCAGTGACACCGTAATCCACGCTACCCGCGCTCTGGTCGCCCGCGCTGCGGTGAGGACGGCGGCCAGCGAGATCCCAACGGGCACCTGATGCACCAGGATGCCGATCCCGATAACCCAGGACGTGACCGCCTCCGCCCTGGCGCCGACCCCCAAAACGAATCCGTCGGCGAGGTTGTGGATCGCCAGCCCCAGAATGAACGGGCCAAGAGCGTGTTTGTGCATCGGCTCTTCCGCCGAGTGATGCGTGTGGACGCGAAATAGCGACTCGGTCAGGAAGAGAAACACAAAGCCAGCCACGAAACCCGAGATCGCCGGTTCCGCCGCAATCTCCAAACCTTCGGGGAAAAGGTCAACGAACGCCAGGGAGAGCAATATCCCAGCCGCCGCCGCCGTCGCGTACGACCGGCCCCGCGCCCCCAACTCCCTACCAAACAAAGCCAGAAGACTCGCGAGCGAGAACCCGGCGGCGGCCAGTGCGGACATCAAGAGAGCTGTCACCGTCGCTCGCCTCCCGCGCAAACGGCGCATCGCCCGTATACTTCCAGGCTGTGTGAGCTGATCTCGAAATCCAGGTCTCCCAAAGGACCGTCATCAATCGGACACTCCTCGAACTCGGAGATGTCGCCGCAGGACTCGCAGATCATGTGGTGATGATGGTCCTCCGCCAACTCGTAGCGTGGGCCGTCCCCGAGATCTAGCCGACGCACCACCCCTATCTCCGACAGCAGATCCAACGTCCGGTACATCGTCACCAACCCCACCCGTGGACACCGACTCCGGATGCTATCCATGCTCTGATGCTGCTCCGCCGCCAACGCCTCCAATACCGCCATCCGCTGCGGCGTGACCTTGTACCCTCGGCCTCGTATCTTCCCGGCTACCGTCTCCAGCCCCGCCAACCTATTCTCCTAATCGAAAAAAATTTTCAACTACATCAAAATTAACAGGATGCGTGGGGTACGTCAAGAAAGTTGGAGGTGCCGGTGGTCAAACCCCGCCATTAATTCTCCGGCGTATGCCGCCAGCTCGGTGAAGGACCACCCCCGCGCGTGGCATTCTTTCGCTCTGGCAAATTGCCAGATATGGGGGCACGGATAAGCGTAACCTGACGGAGAAAGGTAGACCCGACCGACGGGTGGGAGCGACTCGCACTACTGTGCAAGTGGCCGGAGCAGTTGGCCTACGAGGATATTCCCCTGGTGCTATGCGGCACTTCTGGGATCCGGGCTATGACACCCGATTCCCCGAAAGCGAGCAAAGAGACCAGATTCTCTTCGACTGGAGATGCCGCCTGCATAGCTATGGGCTGCGCGTAGTAGGTCAGGGTGGCGAAAGCGCCGAGCCCATTGCAAGGGCGACTATCGCCCCTAAGGCTTTCACGGGTTCGCCTCCAAACATCCGGCCCAAAGGAACATTGCCACCCACTGACTTTGGTTACACCTTCTACAGCATCCGCCCCGCGTGGAGGCGGCTCCAAAGTCTCCCCTTGCGTTGTCCCGTTCGCATTGAAGCCACCGTTGCGATCGCGCCCGGACATGACTCCGTATGACAGGAATGAGTCCGTCGCGCTCGCGGCTAAATCGTCAATCCGGTGAATCGTCCTGACTGCGCACGATGAGGACGGAGCCGTGAGCATGACGGACCACCGAATCGGAGACGCTGCCCATCAAGGCGCGTCTTACCCCGCCCAGGCCCCGGCTTCCCATCACGATCAAACCCGCGTCCAGTTCCTCCCCCAACCTGACTATCTCCTGGTCGGGATGTCCCAGCCTCAGATGCGCCCGCGCGGTTACTCCATCCTCCGCTCCGATGCGCTCCGCCTGCTTTTCAACGAATCTTCGGGCCTCCTGCTCTGCTTGCTCGAGGCTCCGGTCCCACCTCTCTCCGGCGAGAAGATGAGGGTAGGGCATCTCT
Source organism: Rubrobacter sp. (assembly GCA_013815485.1). Taxonomy (GTDB): domain Bacteria; phylum Actinomycetota; class Rubrobacteria; order Rubrobacterales; family Rubrobacteraceae; genus JACDGB01. Next base: position 409 of record JACDGB010000227.1, on the reverse strand, counting down.
GGCTCGGTGGGCATGCCGAAGGTCACATGAAGCTCTGAGTCCGTGCTTTTCGCCAACTCCGTTGCTACCCGCGCCGCGGCGGAAGCCTCCTCGGAACCATCAATAGCGAGTAGGATCCTACCGTCGAGGAGGCCTCTCTCTTGATAGCCGCGAGGACGGACCACCAGAACCGGAGAGTGAGCGTGGCGGACCACGGAATCCGAGACGCTTCCAATCAAAACTCGCCTCAACGGACCATATCCCCTGTTTCCCAAAACCACGAGACCCGCGCCTATCTCTTCGGCCAACCCGACTATCTTCTCGTCGGAACGGCCAACCCTCAGGTGAGACTCCGCGATCTTGCCGCCCGCTTCCTCTATCTTGTGTACCTGCTCGTCGAGAGCCTTCTGTCCCTCGCGCTCGGCGATGC
>JACDGB010000226.1 GCA_013815485.1 Rubrobacter sp. | reverse complement strand
CAACCACCTCGGGCTTTATTCAGAGGAGATCGGGCCCACCGGCGAGCATCTGGGGAACTTCCCGCAAGCCTTCACCCACCTGACCCTCATCAGCGCCGCCTTCAACCTCGACCGGGCACTTGGTCGAACAACCTGAAGGAGCTATCCGTGACAACGGGCGAGAGCGAGGCGCACTCCAGTCAAAGGCGAAGAAGAGTGGCGCACGGGCGGCAAACCGGGGACCTCGTCCGCATCGGTATATGGGCCTTGCCCCTCTCTGGGTTGCTTGGGATGGTGGCCTTGATAGGCAGGTACAACACGCCCAGTCCGCGCGTTGATCTCAAGGCAGCGGCTGAGGCCGCCAGTTCCACGGGCTTTTTCGTCAGCCAGTTCGTCGGCAACATAGTGGGCCTGACGGTCCTGATCTTCGGCATCATCGCCTTGACGGCCTTCCTATTGAATACCCGCGCGAGGGGGTTGGCGTTGGTCGCGATGGTCTTGAGCATCATTGGCGTCGCGCTGGTCCTGTCGGCCCTGGGCGTCATCACCTACGCTCTGCCCGCGATCGGACGCTCTTACATGAACGGTCAGGGGGACGCCATCGCCATAGCCGATGCCATATTCCGCAGCACGCTGAGGAACGCCATCTTCATACCGGTCTTCATCGCGTACTCCGCTGGCTTCATCCTCTTCGGCGTCGCCATCTGGCGCTCCGAGGTGCTGCGGAAAGGAGCGGCCCTCTCTCTGGGCCTTCACGCACCGCTCGTCTCCAGCTTCATCAAACCGCAACCAACTTTCGGCGTGGTGCTTGGAGCGGCGCTGTTCATACTGGGCGGCACTTTGATCGCCCTTGACGTGTCCCGGAGACCTTCCGCCAGGGGACGACAACCAGAGTAGGCTCGCAAGGAAGCCGTCACCGGCACGGAACACCTTGCAAGGCAAGCCCGGTCATGAACGTCTCTTCTGACGGAGCGTTAGAGGTAGCCTATCTCCCTGGCCTTGCGTTCCAGATCGTCGCGGAACTTCGGATGGGCGATGCTGATGAGTTTTCGGGTTCGCTCGCGGATGCTGCTGCCCCGAAGTTCGGCGACGCCGTGCTCGGTGACGACCTTATCCACGAGGTTCTTGAACGTGGTGACCGCCGCGCCCGGATGCAACTGCGCCACGATGCGCGAGACTGACTCGTCGGCGGTCGTCGAGTGGAGCACAATAAAGGATTGGCCGTGTTCGGCGAAGATCGCGCCACGCGCGAAGTCTGGCTGGCCGCCCGAAGACGACCAATACTCGCTGCCCAACGACTCGGACGCGCATTGGCCGAGGAAGTCCACCTCCAGGGTGGCGTTGACGACGGCCATGTGGTCTTCTTTGGCGATGTTGCGGGGGTCGTTGGTGTAGCTGACAGGCCAGAATTCCACGCCCGGGTTGTCGCCCACGAACTCGTACAGCCTGTTCGTTCCGAGCGCGGTGGTCGTGACGATCTTGTTCAGGTGGGTACGCTTGCGGGAGCCCGTGATCACGCCCCCCCTCCACGAGGTCCACGAACCCGTCGGAGAGAAGCTCGGTGTGAACCCCGAGGTTTTTATGGTCGCCCAGTAGCCCCAATACCTCGTTCGGGATGGCGCCGATGCCAGCCTGTAATGTGGCGTCATTCGGGATTCGCTCGGCGACGAAACCGGCTATCTTGCGGTCGGTCCCCCGCGACGGTCGCAGCGGCAGTTCCGTGAGCGGGTAATCGGCCTCGCACCAGCCGGAGATCTGGCTTACGTGGAGCTGATTCTCCCCGAAGGCGCGGGGCATCTGGTGGTTCACCTCGACGAAGAACGGGACCTCCCCGATCATGGCGGCCACGTACTCGGCGTGGCACCCGAGCGAGAAGTAGCCGTGCCGGTCGGGCGGCGCGACCGAGACGAGCACCAGCGAACGCCGCGTGGATTGGCGCATGAGGCGCGGCACGTCGCTGAAGTTGTTTGGCACTAAATCGCACGTCCCCTTTCGGAACGCCTCGCGGTTGGCTGGGGAGAGGAACCACGAGACGTGACGCAGATTGGGGAGTTCTCCGCGCATGTGGCGCCGTTCGCGCAGGGAGAGCATCTGGTGGATGCGGACATCCGAGAGCTGCTCCGCGTGAGCTTCGATCTCGTCGAGGACCGTCACCGGCTCGCCGTTGCCCAGGCCCACGATCACATCGGCGTCCTCGGGTATGAGGTCGAGGACATCTTCCGGCTCGCGGCGCTTCTCCGCGAGCATCGCCTCGATGGTCGGTGGCTGGGTCATTGCCCCGCCTCCCTCGACCCGCCGGCCGCTCCAGCCACGAGCGCGACCTTCATATCGAACAGATCCACGCGATCTCCTTTCTCGGGTGCGACGATCCCGTGAATTATGTAGCCGCGATGACCATATAATCTACGCTGACGTTGGAAATCATGTCGGAAGAAGGGTCTGTGGCCGGTTTTCTAATGGTTGGGGAGCCTCATGGTTGAGTTCGAGGATGCCGTTCCTTCGCCGCCGGGACGTGGGCTCTGCGCGAGGACTTCGGCCTGTCCGTGCTCGGCGGCTGCTGCGGCACCGACGAACGGCACGTATGCGCCCTGGCCGCCCGGATGGCCGCAGGCTAAAAGGTTCCTTACGAAGTAGCCAGGAGGTTCATCCATGCAAGACGTCATCGTCGCCCGCGTCACCGTGTTGGCCGAGGAGAGGTATCTGCCCGCCGTGATCGGGTTCGCGCGCGAGACGGTTCGCGTGCTCGGCCTTGGCGACGAGGCCGCCGATCACCTGGACGAAGCCCTGAAAGTGGTGTGCCGCAACGTGATAGACAATGCCTTCGGGCCGGACGACGATGGACGCTACGATGTGCTCGTCCTGCGCCGTCCCGGACAGGTCGTCGTCGCGGTCGAGGATCTCGGCCTTCCGGGCGACTACGAACGCTTCGAGAGCGGCGACGATTCCGCCCTCGCGGAGATGCTGCGCCACTCGTTCGCCGACGAGATAAAGTTCGTCAACCTCGGGCGCGGCGGTAACCGGGTCGAGCTCGTCAAAGACCTGACCCACGCCGACGTGACGGAGCATCTGCCGGGAGACGAGCACCGCGAGAACGCCGATGCGCCCGCCGCCCCGCAAGAGATCCCGATAGAAGTCCGCATGATGCGTCCTGAGGAGTCGGTGGAGTTGTCGCGCGGCGTGTACCGTTCTTATGGTTACAGCTACGACTGGGACGACATCTACTATCCGGAGCGCGTGCAGGAGCTGCAAGAGAGCGGACTGATGCGCTCGTGCGTGGCGGTGGGCGCAGGGGAGATCGTGGGCCACCTCGCCCTGACGCTGGAACAACCTGACTCGCCGGTCGCGGAGGCTGGGCAGGCGGTCGTGGACCCGCGCTACCGCGGCCATCACCTCTTCCCGAAGATGAAGATTTTTCTGGCAGATCGGGCCAGGGAAGACGGCATCTACGGGCTGTACAGCGAGGCGACCGCCGTGCATCCTTACAGTCAGAAGGGGAATTTGCATCTGGGGGCCAGAGAGACCGGGTACCTTCTCGGCTACATCCCGGCCTCCGTCTCTTACAAGGAGATCGGGGACGAGCGGGCCGGCCGACGCGGGTCCGTCGCCCTGATGTACCTGCGTACCAACGAAGAACCGGAGCGCGAGGTTTACCCGCCCATCCCGTACGAAAACGCGGTTCGCCGCGTCGTCGAGCACAATGGGCTGCGGCGCAGGCTTGCGCAGGCCGAGCCCCCCGAGCTTCTTTCCTCCCGGATTAGCGTCAACGTCCGCCGGGACCACAACGTGGCCTTCTTGCGGGTGGCTGAGCCGGGCTCTGACCTCACGCAATTGGTCCGGGCGCGGCTGCGGGAACTGTGCCTGCACCGCGTGGACTGCGTATACGTGGACCTGCCGCTCTCCCACCCGGTCACGCAAAACGCTCGGCTCGACGGGCTCGGTTTCTTTTTCGGCTGCGTCGTGCCCGAGGGCGCAGACGGCGGGGGCGACGTTTTGCGGTTGCAGTATTTGAACAACGTCGAGGTCGAGCCCGGCGGCGTGAGCACCGCATCCACTTTCGGCGAGGAGCTTTTGAACATGATCTTCGATCAGAGGGCGGGCCTGTAGCGTCATCATCGTTCCCGGTGCGAGAATCGTGCGCCGGGCTTCGTCGCGAGCTACCTTCGCTCCGCCAGGAAATCCAGCACGATGCGGTCGAACTCTTCCGGCTGCTCCAGGTTCGGCAGGTGCGCCACGCCGGACATGGTGACTTTAAGAGTACTGGGGATACTCCGCGCCAGGAGGTCCGCGCCCTGGATGGTTCGAGGCTGGTCCAGGTCTCCTATGATGACGAGCGTCGGGGACTGTATCTCGGGCAGCCGATCCGCGGCTGGTGGTTCCAGGT
>JACDGB010000225.1 GCA_013815485.1 Rubrobacter sp. | reverse complement strand
GTGTAGCCGCGGCGACGGCGGCTCATGCGGGACTTCCCGTCCCAGGTGCCTGGCCTCGGGGCGTCGTTGCGGGAGGGCATTAGATATTCGCGGTAGATCAGGGACGCGCCCACCAGCACGAGGGTGAGGGCGATGATGGTGATCATGACCGACTTGAGCCTCTCGGCGTCGAAGGCGTGCTTCATCCACTCCAGCGTGGCGACGCCGAGCAAACCCGCCGGGATGCTTCCGAGGCCCAGGAATATCGCCACCTCCAGGTTCACCGACCGCTGACGGTAGTGTTGCACCGAGCCGGTCAGCTTGGTGAAGGTCGCGTAGACCATGTCCGTCCCGACGGCGGTGGCGGGCGGAACCCCCACCACCGCCACCAGGAACGGCGTCATCAAGGAGCCGCCCCCGACGCCCGTCAAGCCGACCAGGAAGCCGATCAGCAGACCAAAGAGGGCGATGGTGGGATCTATCATGCGTTGGAACCAGGCTCTACGCCCGGTTGTACTCCTCGACCCGGCTCAGATAACCGAGCTCCTCCAGCTTGGCGACGACGCGGCGGGCGCTGTCTTCCTTATCCTCCTCATCGGTGTGGATGTGAAGCTCGGCGGCGGCCGGCGCCTCATAGGGATCGCTCACGCCGGTGAACTGCTCGATCTCACCGGAGTATGCCTTCTTGTACAGGCCCTTCACGTCCCGCTCGGCGCAGACCTCGACCGGCGCGTCTACGAACACCTCGATGAAGTCGTCGCCGATCTCGCGCCGCACCTGGTCACGAGCCGCCTTGAACGGCGAGATGGCAGAGACGATCACACCGACCCCGTTGCGCGTCAGGAGGTTCGCCACGAACCCGATCCTCAGTATGTTCGTGTCCCGATCCTCGCGGGAAAAGGTCAGGCCCTTGCTGAGGTTGGTGCGCACGATGTCCCCGTCGAGGACCTCGATCTTGCCGAACTTCTCGCGTAGCTCACGCTCGACGATATCCGCTATGGTCGTCTTCCCGGCGCCCGAAAGCCCCGTGAACCATAGCGTGAACCCACGTCCGTACCTGCCGTTTACGTTATCCATCTCTTTCCTTTCTTTGCTTACTGACTACTTGTCTTCGTACACTCTGGGCTGTTTGATCACCCGTTCTTCATCCCGCAAGCCGTCAATCAGAACCTTGACAACCTCGGGACGCGAGAACTCCGGCGGCGGATATTCGCCCTTGCCCAGCATCTCCCGCACCTTCGTCCCACTGAAGAACACATGCGCGTCCTTGCCATGCGGACACGTCTTCGACGACGCCATCCCCTCGCAGTTCAGGCAGAAAAAGGCATGCTCGTACATGAGAGGCGTGATCCCCAACTCATCCTCCGCGAACTCCGCGAAGATGTGCTGCGCATCATAAGTACCGTAATAGCTCCCGACCCCAGCATGGTCCCGGCCCACGATGAAGTGCGTGCAACCATAGTTCTTCCGGCACATCGCATGAAAGATAGCTTCCCGAGGACCCGCGTACCTCATCGCCGCCGGGAACACCGCGAGCGTGGTGCGGTTCGCGGGATAATAGCGGTCGAGAATGGTCTCGTAAGATTTCATCCTGACAGCGGCGGAGATATCGTCTGACTTCGTCTCGCCAACCAGGGGATTAAGTAATAGTCCATCCACTATCTCCAGCGCGCTCTTCTGGATGTATTCGTGGGCGCGATGCACCGGGTTTCTGGTCTGGAAACCGACGACCTTCTTCCAGCCCTTCTCGACGAAGAGAGTTCGCAGTTCGGCGGGTTCGTAGTAGTAGCCGGGGAATGGGCGCGGGTTCGGCTCGTCTTCGATCAAGGTGACCTCGCCCCCGATCAGGGTGTCCCCCTGCCGATGCACCGCCGCCACGCCCGGATGATCGGTGTCCGTAGTGCGATAGACCTCTCTAGCCTCGCGCTCCCGGTCGTAAGAGAACATATCCTCGACGACCATCGTGGCGACGATCCGACCGCTTCCGTCCATGAGAGCCACATCCTCGCCCTCGGTGAGACCGTCGGCCTCTTCCGGGCTGACGGATAGCGTTATCGGGAGGCTCCAGACCAGGCCATTTTTGAGGCGCATGGTCTCGACGACGCCATCGTAGTCCTTCTGGACCATGAAGCCCGAGAGCGGCGAGAAGACGCCGGTGGAGATCATCTCCAGGTCAGAGAGCGCGCGCGGCCCGAGCGTGACCTTTGGCAGTTCCGCGGCCCGCTGCTTGCGTTCTTCGCGCTCCCCGGCGGGGGCGCGGCGGTCCACGAGTTCCCCACCGTGCGGGGGGATGGTCGCGTCTTCGATGCGAATGGTCATTGGCTTACCTCCAGGGCGGGCTCGTTTCGGATGGGAAGCCGACGCGAGACTCTTCCGGCAAGCCCGGCGGCGCAGTGGTCCCACGGACGCTCGCCGACGACCCAGAGCCTTAGCTCACCGGCGTAGCCACGGGCGATCTCCAGGAAGCGGTCGCGGTCCATGCCGGACGCTTCGAGGGTCTCGCCCCATTCTTCCCAGAGGGGATCAACCACGAAGCTCGCCTCGTTTATGAGCTGGGCACCCTCTTCTGGAGAGTCTTCCAGGAGGGTCCGGGTCTCGGTTCGCAGTTCTATTGGCTCCTCTGGCAGAGGTAGATTTCCATGCGCTGCTTCCAACTAGTACCTCACCGCTTCGTGTTCTGCTGGGGCGAGATCCGTCCCCGCATAGTTTTCGATGTGCTCTTCGTAGTCTATGAACAGCGGGGCTTCCGGATCAAAAGCCCGCTTCAGGCTCTTGAAGGCCACTCTTTTGTCCAAAGCGTCTAGCTTATAGAGTGAATCCGGTTTGTCAAGCGAACGAGTGTACAATTTTTCGCGCACCGACTCGAATGCAGCCCGTCCTTCTTCGCTCCTCACGAGCACGCTTGAGTACCCATCTTCGCTCCCGACGCTCCCCACGGAGATGTCCGCCGCGTGCCCCAGGAAGTCCGCGCACTCGTCGCAACCTTTAAGCGCCGCGCCGTGGAAGTCCTTGATCGGCTCCTCGAAAATCGTCTCTCCATCGTGGTCTTGAACAATGAGCTTGCCCTTCATCACATCCACCCGGCCCACGCTATCGAGATCCACGCTCCGCTTGTCCCTGACTTCTTCGAGCATAAGTTTCTCGTAGTTGAAGCTCTTGGTGCAAAGCAGGGCGATGGTGAGCGTTATGGCCTCGACCCGCGAGGAGCCCCACGTCCACGGCCTGGCCTGCATGGCCTTGATGCCTTCGATCTCACACGGCGTCCCGACCACCGCGATGCGCGGGTTCGGCGGCAGATCATAGTCCTTGAAATCCGCATGACCCAAAGCGAGCGTCTGGTTATAGAAGCTCCCGGCGGACTCCCGAATCTCATCCGGCGTCGTAGCCACGAACGCCTCGCCCTTCCACCGCTCGGTCTCGCTCTCGCGGGCGACAAGGGCGCCATCTATCTCATCGGCTTCGAGAAGTGAGATCAGGAGCTGGCTCACGAACCCGCCGTCCTGCGCCCCCTCGATGTCCTCCCTGACACGGGCCGTATATGTCTCATGCACGCGCCCAAGACCATTCTCGGTGTAGCCGGTTTCGTTGTTGCCGGTGATCTTCCACGTTGACTCGTACTGCAATCCGCCGCGCGGGCAGAAGTCCCAGCACAAAGAGCAACCAGTACACATCTTCACGAGGGTTGGCAGGTCATCCTCGCCGATGCCGATGGAGTCCGTCGGGCAGGCCGCGACGCACACGCCGCACTGCACGCACCTGTCGGCGTCTATGACCGCCTGCTCCAGATCCCAGAACCACACCTTTCCGGGAGCCTCGTCAATGTCATTCATCATCTCCCGGATATCGAAACCGGCCACGCTACTTCCTCCCGATTTCGACCGCTTGACGGCCTTTCAGGGTGTCGCGCAGCTCCTGGTTTTGCGTGCGGCGCGCCCACTCATGGAACCGCTCGCCCTCGCGACCTTCGTCCCTGAACCGCTCGAAGACGCGGACCAGGGCGTCGGGGACTTCATCGGCGGGGCGGGCGCCTTCCACCCAGTCTATGAACGCGGCGTCCATGCCGAGCGAGCCTCCGAGGCCGATATCCACGCCCTCGACGATGGCGTCTTGCGTCTTCGCCGTCTCGCCCCGGAAACCGATGTCCCCGATCTGGGGCTGCGCGCACGACGCCGAACAACCGGAGAAGTGCATCCTGACCGCCTCCTGGCCGATATCCCCCACGCGCTGGTCCATCTCGCGGGCCCACTCTAAAGCCCGGATCTTGGTCTCCACGATGGCGAAGCGGCAGAATTCGCTGCCCGTGCAAGCCACAACCCCACGCTCGAACGCGCCGGGGTTCGGCGAATACCGCTGAAGCAGCGGCTCCGCGAGCAAATCGTCCAGCCGATCCTCCGGCACGCCGGTGATGATGAGGTTC
>JACDGB010000224.1 GCA_013815485.1 Rubrobacter sp. | reverse complement strand
TGTCGGGGCCATCGGGATCACGGGCCACGGCCACGAGGCGCCCGCGACGCATCTCGAAGCCCTCGGGCGCTACCCGTTCGATACGGTACTCACCCCCTGGAACTACATCCTCTCGACGGATGAAAAGTATCGGCGGGATTTCGAGGCTCTGGTAGAGGAGATAATTCGCCAAGACGCTGGGTTGATGATCATAAAGTCCATCTCGCGCAGAAACTGGCCGGAGGGGAACCCGCAGGAAAACCAGCGACGTTCGACGTGGTATGAGCCGTTCGAGGAGCAGGAATATATCGATGCGTCGGTATCGTTTGTGTTGGCGCGGTCGGAGATCACCGGCATCGCCATGGCCGGGGACGTAGGGCTCGTCCCGAATATGATCGAAGCCGAGAAGACCCGGATGCCGCTAGAGAGAGCCGAAGAAAAACTCTCGCGGGCGCCGGACTACTCCTCGCCGTTTATCTCAGTGCCTTTTTAGATATCAGGCATCTGTAAACATTCGAGACCTGTAACCTGACAACAGAGGAGGACATTTTGCGGAAGGTGAAGTTCGGCAATACGGACATGGAGATCACGCCTATAGGCTTCGGGGCCTGGGCCATCGGTGGGGGCGGCTGGGCCGCGGCCTGGGGACCGCAGGACGACGACGAAGCGGTCGGGGCCATAAGGCGGGCCGTGGAGCTTGGCGTGAACTGGGTTGATACTGCGGCCGTCTACGGGACCGGGCACTCCGAAGAACTGGTCGCTCAGGCTCTGAAGAACGTGCCGGAGGCTGACCGTCCATACGTGTTCACGAAATGCTCGCTCGTGTGGGATGAGGAACGCGAGATCAGTAACAGCCTCAAGGCCGACTCCATCAAGCGCGAGTGCGAGGACAGCCTGTGGCGGTTGGGGACGGACGTTATAGACCTGTACCAGATCCACTGGCCGAGGCCCGACGAGGACATCGAGGAAGGCTGGCAGGCGATGGCCGACCTCAAGCAGGAAGGCAAGGTACGTCACATCGGAGTCTCGAACTTCGACGTGAGCCAGATGGAGCGGATAAAGAACATCGCTCCTGTCGAGACGCTCCAGCCACCGTACAACATGCTCAACCGGGGCGTGGAAGAGGAGATCCTCCCGTACGCCGGGCGCGGGGACATCGGCGTCATCGTGTACTCCCCGATGCGGAGCGGCCTGCTCACTGGCAAGATGACCCGCGAGCGCGTGGAGAACATGCCATCCGATGACTGGCGTCGCGACACCGACGACTTCAACAAGCCGAAGCTCTCGAAGAACCTGGAGCTCGTCTCCGTGCTGGAGGAGATCGGGAACTCCCACGACGCCTCTCCGGGCGAGGTCGCCATCGCCTGGACCCTGCGCCGCCCGGACGTGACCGCCGCCATCGTAGGCGGGAGGAGGCCGGATCAGGTAGACGGCATCATCGGGGCCGCCGATCTTCGCCTCACGGACGAAGAGGTCGAGTTCATAGAGGCCGCCATCCCGCAGGGCTAGCTTCAGCCGCAACGCTTTGTGCGAGACTGCCGGTGCGCGGTCTCGCATCTTTTGCAGCCGATGACGCTGATTTTCAGCGACTGAAAATTCAGTCGTCTGGATCAGTCTGATATGTTCTGATGGTGGTCCAGTTCCGGCTTTTGTACCTTCGCCCAGCCGTATCTACGACTATGGCGAATGCAGAAGCATGAGATGGTACGTCGTCGAAAGCAGCCCTGACCTCCCCGAGACCTTCACCCCACACCTCATGGTCTCCGTCTATCAGTTTCTGCGAAGGTCCAAGTCCCTCCTTCTTCAGGGGATAGCGTTGCTTGCTTCCCACGGCCTGCACCTCGACAGCCTGGATCTTGACCCCGAGGAACCCTGTATTGGTAACTATGGCCCGAAAAACTGGAAGGTCGTGCCCGATGTACACTTGCCTTCCTTGCTCATCTTCTTTGTAAATTGGCTCGGCGTCGATTTTCGTGACGATCGTCACCTTCACACGATCGCGATAGATGTTGTACAGAAGGCTTGAAGCTCCTATAAAGCCTGAGAGGATGATTCCTGTCCAGACAGCCCAGTTGATGCCTTCGTGCATTAGCCGTATCGTCCGAAAATCCGCTGACACCATGAGTGATTCTCTACGCCTGTATTCGTAATGGTCCTCCTCTCCTCCCGTGCCCATTATGACCTATTCAACTGCCTTCCGCGAGGACCGGAGCGTAGCAACTCCGGTCCTTCTTTTGTTCTATTCACTCTCTCCGAGATGAAACCCGTCGCCCTTTTGTTCCTAACTTTGTCTATCGTCTCCGAAGTCGCGGAGACTGCGGGTCTCAAGGTCTCCGCGGGCTTCGGGCGACTCGGTCCTTCCGTATTGGCGCTGCTCGGGTACGCGCTGGCCTTCTACTTCTTGGCTGCCCTTCGCCTCGGTCATATCTCTTCCTGGCGAGGGTTTAGAACACGCTTCGCCGAGAAACGATAATAATTACAGCAAAACCTCCTCTGGAAGGAGGGAAGTACGCATGGCAAGGTCGAAGAAAAAAGCCAAACGAACCGCAGGGAAGGCGTCGGGGAGTGAAGGAACTGGCGGCAGGAAGAGCGGGAGTCCAGCGGGTTCGGGGAAGAGCGTCGCCACAGGCGGAAAGCCAGCCAGGAACCCGGCGCGCAGCGACATAGTTCCTACGATAGATATCCTCAACTCGGTGGACGGCATCACTGCCCCCGTGGCCTCCGAGCTAGCCGGGATCTTGGCGTCGGATCAGATCTCGCCGGACGAATTGAGTATGCCGGTTTACGGCAATTACTGTGGAATGGGACATGGAGATCCGACGGGGAAGACGCCGCCGATAGACGCGGTCGATGCAGTCTGCCGGGAGCATGATCTGTGCTACGAAAGCCTTGGCGACTTTGATCGCCGGTGTGATCTCGAACTGATCGGAAGCATGCCAGACGCCATAGCCAGAACCCCTTCTTCGGCAGGGAAAAATGCAGGGGTTCTGGCGCTACTGTATTTCTCGTTGGCCGAACGGAACCTCGCGCTTGGCAAAACCCTCTTCAAGAGAACCTGACATGAACCGCCGAGAACGCGTGTTCTCGGGAGTCTGTTTACGAGACACTGCACGAAACCTCCGAGACGCATCGAGAACAGAGAAAGATTCGACATAACCAGGATAGCTTTCGTCGGCGCCGGCAGCGTCGTCTTCACCAAGAACCTGCTCACAGATATCTTGAAGTTCCCGGAGCTTCGCGGGGCTGCCATCGCTCTGCATTACATTGACGCCGAACGCCTCGAAACCGCCGGGATGATGGCTCGCTGGGTCTCCGATCAACTCGGTGGCGAGGCCGTCGTCGAGGAGCATCTCGACCGGAGGGCGGCGCTGGACGGGGCTGACCTCGTGGTGAACATGGTCCAGGTCGGAGCTGGGCTGAGGTGGTGCGCGACGCCCCTGGCGTCAGGCTCGCCGCCGTCGCCGACCCTGAACCAGAGTCGCGCCGAAGCGCGAGCGGAGTACCAGGATACGATACTCTGGAGCAGGCGCTCGCGGTTGTCGAGTGCGGTGTCGTGCTCGTCGCCTCGCCGCCGTGCTAGGCTGCGCACGGTCCATCGAGCGCGGCGCGTGGACGTCGCAAAGCGCCGAAAAATAGCAAGCGAAGGGAGGTTGCATGTTGGATGTGGTAATGATCTTCGCCGGATGGACGGCACGAAGCGCGGCGCCGGTCTTCGAGAACGGAGGGACATAGCATTGGCTGACACGCCGCGCGTCACGGTCTGGAACGAGTACCGGCACGAGAGAGCCGAAGAGGAGGTGGCGAAGGTCTACCCTGAAGGCATCCACGGCGCGCTCTCCTCGGCCCTGGAAGGCAGGGGATTGGAAGTTCGGACTGCCACGCTGGATGATCCGGATAACGGCCTCTCCCAAGAGGTTCTGGACTCTACGGACGTGCTCCTCTGGTGGGGCCACATCGCGCACGAGGAAGTCTCTGATAAGGTCGTCGAGCGGGTACACGAGCGTGTTCTCGGGGGCATGGGCCTGATCGTGCTCCACTCCGGCCACTTCTCGAAAATCTTCAAGAAACTCATGGGCACGACCTGCAACCTGAAGTGGCGCCACGATGATAAGGAGCGGATCTGGGTCGTCGCGTCGGGACATCCCATAGCGGAGGGTCTGGGCGAGTACATCGAACTGGAAGAGGAGATGTACGGCGAGCCCTTCGACGTGCCGGAGCCGGACGCGCTGGTGTTCGTGAGCTGGTTTGGCGGGGGAGAAGTCTTCCGCAGCGGTCTCTGCTACCGGAGGGGACGCGGCAGGGTCTTCTACTTCCGCCCCGGCCACGAGGGGAACCCCTCGTACCACAACCCCGACGTGCTGCGCGTCATATACAACGCCGTCCGCTGGGCCGCCCCGACACCGGGCGCGACGCCCGCGCACGGC
>JACDGB010000223.1 GCA_013815485.1 Rubrobacter sp. | reverse complement strand
CCCAAGGAAGAGCGAGCAACGCGCCCCCTCGAAAACCTCTACTGCTGCCTCCATGCGGTTCTCGAGCAGGCCTAGAGCCTCCTCGACCTTCTCCGGCACTAGCCGCAGCGCGCAGCCGAGGGACAGGAGATCCTCTTCAGGCATAGTTTCCCGGAGGCGGGCGAGTTTCAGGGCGAGAAGGTCGAGGGCGGCGACCTGGGAGACGAAGGTCTTGGTAGCGGCGACGCCTATCTCGGGGCCGGCCTTGGTGAGCAGCACGGCATCAGCCTCGCGGGTGATGAGCGAACCCTGCGTGTTGGTTATGGTAAGAACCTGTCCGCCGAACTCCCGCCCGGCCTCCACGGCCGCCAGGGTGTCCGTCGTTTCCCCGCTCTGGCTTATGGCGATAACGAGGGTATTCTCGTCCCCTATGGGATCGGCGTACCGGTACTCGCTGGCTACAGCGACCTCGACGGGGATGCGGGCGTACCGTTCGATGGCGTGCTTGCCGAGGAGACCGGCGTGCAGCGCGGTGCCGCAGGCGACGATCACGACGCGGTCCACATCAGACAGGTCGAGGTCCAACTCGGAGAGATTCACAGCGCCGTCGGGGTCGAGGCGGCCGAGCAGGGTCGCGCCGAGGGCGCCTGGTTGATCGTGGATCTCCTTGAGCATGAAGTCCTCGAAGCCGCCAAGCTCGACGGCCTCCGCGCTCCAGTCCACCTCGAAGGGCTCGCGCTCGACCTTCTCGCCGGTGGAGTCGAAGAGTTCGACGGAGGAATCGGTGATCTCCGCGATCTCTCCGTTCTCCACGATGAGGAACTTTTTCGTCTCGCCGAGCAGAGCCTGCACGGCGCTCGCCAGAAAATTCTCCCCATCCCCGAGCCCCACGACCAGCGGGCTCTGACGCCGGGCCGCGACAATGGTCTCCGGCTCTCGCGCGCTGACCGCCGCCACCGCGAAAGAGCCTTCGAGCCGCCCGAGCGTCGCGGCGAGCGACTCCCGCAGCGGCTCACCGGTCTCCACTCGCTCGGCGAGCAAGTGCGCCATGACCTCGGTGTCCGTCTCGGAGCGGAAAGTCCATCCGCGCCCTGCCAGCTCCTCCCGCAGTTCCGCGTGGTTCTCGATGATGCCATTGTGAACCACGGCGACCGTCGGAGGAACTCCGTCGCCCCCGATGTGCGGGTGAGCGTTGGCCTCGGTGGGCCGTCCGTGCGTGGCCCAGCGGGTGTGCCCGACCCCGGCCCGCACCCGGAAGAAGTCGCCGTCCCGGTTGCCCAAAGCGCCTGCCAGGTTCACAAGCGGCCCCACCTGCTTGACGGGTTCGATCCCTCCCGGCGTCTGGAGCGCAAGCCCCGCCGAATCGTATCCCCGGTACTCCAGGTGGCGCAGGCCCTCCATCAAGACCTCCACGCACCGCTCCTTGCCGACGTAACCCACGATGCCGCACATACACATGCCTCCTCATCCGTTCACGGGCGAGGGCCGGTCAAGAAGAGGTAAAGAGAACAGATAAAACTACTCGGGGCTCGAACGGCGCTTTGTCCCCGGCGTTGCCGCCGGAATTTGTCGCCGCTCTGACGACCGCCCTGGAAGCCGAGACGCACCCGCCGAATACTTCGATGAACGTCTGCCTCGTCAACTCTCGTTTGCAAACGAGAGTCCTGGCGCTTTCGGTTGTCCTCTCTACCCGCAAGCCTCAACGGTCCCGCCAAGCTTACCCGGCAATTATCAGTCGAACAAAGCCTCTCCTCTAGCGATCCTCCCTACTCGCCTCCACAATGTTTCGCGTCATGTACTGTACCGCGCATGGCACGGAAATGGAAGTCCAGCCGCGAACGCTAAAAGGAGCCAATCCGGATTATCCCAAGCGCGGCGAGCATTGCGATGAGGAGCGGCTGGTGGACCAGGTAGATCACGAGCGACCAACGCCCGAGCACCCCGAGAGGTCTCGCCAATCGCGGCCCCGCGCCTCTACCAAACGGCGCTCTTCCACTCCCGTACACGACGTTGCCGACGAACAGCCCGATCAGGACGACCCCAAACCACGGCAAGAGCGGTCTGTAATCCGGCATCAAAAGTCCTTCCGGCACGACCCCAAAAGGCAAGAGCCACGGACTCCCGGAGACGAGGTCCAGAGTCTGAATGTAGATCCCAACAGCCACGACGGCGAGGCCCAAGACCAGGTTCGGAAGTCGGAGGTTTAGTAACGGGTAGGCGAGGATAATGGAGACCCCGATCAGGTGCAAAATCCCGAACGCGATGACGCCCATCCCAAGAACCAGGCTCACGGCGGTCAAGACCAGCCCCCATCCGAGGACGACGAGACCTCTCATCAAATACTTGACAAACAGGCTTCCCTCGGGACGGCGAGCGCGGGCTTTTGCGTGGCTTATGGCAAGTGAGACGCCCACCAGAAACAAGAACGAGAACGCCGTCGCGTCCGCGAAGTACGCCCAGAACCCGGAGGTCGAGGAGATTCCATACCCCCCGAACGTGTCGAGGTCGTAGGTCAGATGGTAGACGACCATCATGAGGATAGCCACGCCCCGCGCGGCATCCACCTCCCAGAATCGTTGGCTACGCTTTCCCGCGCTACGCTTCGTGTGCGCCTCCCTATTCATGGTGACGCCTGGATCATAGCGCAGCCACCACCTCCCGGTCCCGAACACGCGCCGCCCCATCCGGTAGGATTTGGCCGTGATGAACAGTGACTTCGACATACGTCCCGGTCGCAGGGAAGATGCCGCCGACGCGGCCAGACTCTGGATGCAAAGCGCCAAAGAACACGCCGGTTACGACACCGTCTACGATGCCTCGCCCGGCGCGGAGAGGACGATGCGCCGCATACTGGCCGACATGGCGAGAGACAGAAACTCCTTCCTCCACGTCGCAGTCTCCGGTGAAGGGAGAATCATCGGCTTCATCTCAGGGGAACTCAGAGAAGGCTCACCGACCTTCCACGCCAAAACCTGGGCCTCCGTGGAAGACGTTTTCGTGCAGCCAGACCACCGCAGCCTGGGCATCGGCCGAGCCCTTGTCGGAAGCGTGGCATCATGGGCCAGAGAGAAGCGCGCAAGCGGCGTCTCTCTCCAGGTCGCCGCCGCCAACGGAAGAGCAAGAAAATTCTACGACGAGCTGGGATTCCGGGAGATCTCCGTCTACGAGGTCATGGAATTCGAATAGATTTCAGGTGGCGAGTTTTGGCTCATTGATGATGACAAGAGACTTCGAGAGTACCCGCACATCAGTCTCTTCCTCATACCCGAGCGCGGCGTAGAATTCCGCCGCTTCATCGTCGGTCTGAACCTCAACGTAAGATATACCGCGAGCCGGGATCCGCGCCTCGATGGCCTCCAGCAACGCTCTACCGATCCCCAGCCTCCGCTCTCCTGGACGTACATGAAGCTCTTCGACGCTGGCGAAATCGGCGGCGACGGACACGCTGGGACGGTAGACGACCACGGCGACGCCGACCGTTCGGCCTTCGATCTGGGCGGCGAGGACTTCGAGGCCGCCCTCCTCGACCGCGCCACGCAGCCGGTCCACGAACTCGTCTGGGAGAGGTTCGCCATCTCTCAGGACTTCTTCGAGTAGCTTCAGCGGAGAGGTGAGCCCGTCACCGGATACGAGGGAGACCTCGATCCCGGTCAACGCTCGATGGCTTCGGCGGTGATGGTGGCGGCTGCTTCCACGGCGGTTTTCACGTCCGAGTCATTCACATCGAGGTGGGTACACAGCCGGACGGTACCGGGACGGCCTCCGGCGGGCGTTGTGCCAAGCGTCGCCAGCACGCCAGCGCGTTCCAGAGCTTCGATGAGCCTTGCCGGTTCGTCGCTCTCGACGAGAACGATGTTGGTCTCGGGCGAAGCGACGGCGTAGCCTGCCTCTCTCAGGCCATCGGCCAGCTTGCGGGCGCGTTCGTGGTCCTCGGCGAGCCTTTCGACGTGGTGCTCGAAAGCGTAGAGGGAGGCGGAGGCGATGATCCCAGCCTGACGCATCCCGCCGCCGAAAGCCTTGCGAGCCCTCCTCGCCTCCCGGATGGCCGCCTCATCTCCGGCGAGCAGCGACCCGACGGGCGCGCCGAGACCCTTCGAGGTGCAGACGGAGACGGTATCAACGTGCTCGCACCACTCACGAGCCGGGATGCCGGTCGCGGCCTGGGCGTTGAAGAGCCGGGCCCCATCAAGGTGGACGTGGAGGCCCTGTTCCCTCGCCGCCCCGGAGACCGCCGCGAAGTCTTCCAGCGGATATACCGCGCCGCCAGCCCGGTTGTGGGTATTCTCCAGGCACAGGAGCCGCTGTCTCGGGAAGTGGACGTTCTCTGGCCGGACGGCGTCCCGCAGGGTATCGGCCTGGATCACGCCGTCCTCGCCGGGCAGCGTCCTCACCTGCACGCCGGAGAGCAGGGCCGGGGCGCCGCCCTCGTAGTTGAAGACGTGAGCGTCCTCGTGCAGCAGGACTTC
>JACDGB010000222.1 GCA_013815485.1 Rubrobacter sp. | reverse complement strand
GATATCGTCCTTCGTGGCGATGTCGTGGTAACGGGCACGGCCCTTCCACTCACACAGCGAGGTTCGCCCCGACGCTGAAAGGAACTCCATCTGGATGTCTTCCGGCGGGATATAAAACACGGGCGGATGACTGGTCTCCAGGACTCGCTTCGCCCTTGTCGTATAAGCGAGCGTCACGCCGCCGAAGACGACCTTGACCTTCTCGTTTACGTCCTCCATCCGCGGCGGGCGCGGGTAGTCCCAGACGGATTCCTGTCCTGGACCGGGTTCGATGCGACGAGCCATCGTGTAACCTCCTGAGTTTTGTCCACGGAGATTATATGAAGACCTGGAGATCTTCGTCCGCGGACGGTAAGGGGTGCTGGTCATCGCAACGCCGCGCGGTTCGTGATCCTCTTAGCGCAATCTCCTACGCAAGATGACGGCGTCGACCAAGATCAGGACCACCCAGGACCAGATGGCGGCTTGGACGCTGAAGAAGGAGACGCCGATAGAGAGCAGAAAGATCGCCGGTATTGTCAGGCCACGGATCAGAAAGAACCGTACCGTCGCGGGGTCCTGGGCCTCGTCTAGCAGGCCCTCATGCGTGGTCGCGTACCAGTGGAGCGCCGTCAGCAGCAGCCTGCCCACCGCAAGCGTCCCGGCGTAGATGACCACCGGGAGCCGATGATCGCCATACTCGCCCAGCAGCGAGGTGGGGAAGGGCACAAAGGCGACGAACATTAGGAACAGAAAGTTGAGCCATATGAGACTCCTGTCGTAAGCCCTTATGGATCTAAAGATGCTGTGGTGGATTACCCAGAAGGTGCTGATCCCTATGAAGCTGAGGAAATAGCCGAGATACTTGGGCCAAAGGGAGAGCAGCGCGGCGGGCAACTCGCGGTCCACCATGCCTTTCGGTATGTCAGGCACCCGTATGTCCAGTACCAGGAGGGTTATGGCGATGGCGAAGACGCCGTCGCTCAGGTTGACGATACGGTCTCGGTCCCTACCAGCTTCTCTTTCCCCTGCTTCGAGCATCAACTTTCCTTCCATCGAACTCCAGGTAATCAACGGGCCGTTCGCGCAGCGGTCTACCAGCGGCATTAGGATGGTCTCGGTTGTTCTCTCACTCGTCTCGACTAGCTGTCGTGAGGTTTTGCAATGCACTCTTGGCTTACCCGAGCACGGCGTCGGCTTCGATCTCGACCAGTATCTCCGGTGAGATGAGCCGGCGCACCTCGACCATGCTGGTGGCCGGCCGGATCTCCCCGAAGAACTCGCCGTGGGCGCGCCCCACCTCCTCCCAGTGCTCGATGTTGACCACGAAGATCCTGGTCCGCACCACGTCAGGGAGGTCAGCCCCGCACGCCCTGAGCGCCACCCGCACGTTGTTGAGCGCCTGCACGGTCTGCGCGTATGGATCTCCCACGCCAACGATGCCACCGCTCCCGTCCGTGGCCGTCGTGCCCGACACGTACACGAACGGCCCGCGCCGCACCGCCCGCGAGTAGCCCACGGCCCGCTCCCACGGCGTCTCGCTGGTCACGTTGTATCTCTTCATGCCTGCTCCATCCGGCCATTGTACTGCCGCCGGGCCAGGCTCCTTCACGACAAACCGCGTTCCTCCAGCTCGCCCCTGAACCGGCGTCCCACCTCGGAGCCTTCTTGGTAGAAGACGGCAGGCTCTCCGATGGGCGCATGTACCGTCTCGTAGACGCCATTCTTCGAAGAGCCATATACCTCACCCGTCCACGCATGTACCCACCGTCCGGCGGGCAGGTAGACCTCGACTTCGTTCTCGCCGGGGTCGAGCACGGGCGCGACCATGAACTCGGACCCGACCATGAACTGGTAGTCGAGATCGTATACCTCCGGGTCGCCGGGGTAGTGGATGAAGGGGTGGCGGACGACGGGGAGGCCAGTCTCGGACGCTTCCTTCACCAACTCTTTCCTGTATGGTTTCCAGGCGGCGTAGACTTTGGCGAAATGGCTGAAGCGCCGGAGGCTTTCTTTGTCGGAGTAGATCTGGTGATTGTCCTCGGGGCGGTTGCCCTCGTGGGTGCGGAACACAGCGGTGAAGGCGGCCATCTCCGTCCAGCGCATGAGAAGTTCCTTCGAGCGGTGGTAGCGAACCAGCGGATGATCCAGTGCCGTGTACCCGCCGATGTCTGAGTGGGTAAGGCCGTAGCCGGAGAGGCCGCTCGTCAGCATCCCCGTCACGGCGGTCTTGATGCCGTCTTCCCCGTCCCAACTGACCAGTTGGTCACCGAGCCAGAAAAGGGTGCTGTATTCGGGGCTCCCCGTATAGCCGGAGCGGGTGAAGAAGACGATATCGTCTCCCTTGCCGGAAGCCTGGATCACCTCGCGGTTGAGCCGCGCCCATTCCTCCGGATAACGATTGTGATAACTTGCCGCGCTCTCGCCGGAATGGAGGACTGCGTCGTAGGGCAATCCCTCGCCGAAATCGGCCATCCAGCCCGAGACGCCGCTCGCCATGACCTCGTCCTTGATGATTTCCTTGTACCAGACACGCGCCTCCGGGTTCGTGAGGTCCACCATCGCGGCGGAGAAGTCGGATATCCGGATCATGTACGGCTCGCCTTTGTCGTTCTGGACCAAGTATCCGTTACTCCTGGCTTCCTCGAAAAGGTCTCGCCGAAGATTTTTCTTGTCCGAGGAATCGGCTAGAAAGGGGCTCACGTAGGTCATGACCCGCACGTCCTCTCGCCCCAGGTCGGCGATGAGATCCTCCCATCCCGGATACCGGTCCCGGTCAAGCTCCCAGTTCCACCAGAGCTGCGAGCCGAAACTGGTCTGCCTCCGCCCTACCCAGTCTTGCAGCCAGAACGCGGATACGGGCGCGCCGGATGCTTCGAGCCGGTCGTGTATATTCCGCACTCTTCCGGTTCCGCCTTGAAGGCCGATGACCGCGCCGCCCATTATCCAATCCGGCAAAGGTCGCATCCTGCCGGAGTATTCGGTGTACTGCTCGATCAGGCCGACAGGCGTTTCGGCGGAGAGGATCTGCCCCTCCATCCGCGACGAGAAGACCTCGATCCGCACCTCGTCCTCATCCGTGAGATCGAAGGAAGAATACTCGTGGTTCTCCAAAAACAGCGAACGCGAATCGCTCGTTATGTAGTGCGGCACGCTGGCGTAGCTCGTGTACCAGTGCCCGCCCGCCCCGGCCTCCCAGTTCGCGCCGAACGTCGCGGGCTGCTCGCCGCGCCCGATGCCCTGTTCCTGGACGAAGATGGGCACCTCCCTACCCTTCATGTCGAAGTACGAATACTGTGTCCCGAACCCGAAGAAACGTTGCCCAGGCCGGGAAGCATAGGTCAGGTAGACGCGGTCATAAGGCTCCTCCACCTCGGCCACGAAACGCAACCGCCCCTCCGAAACCGGCGATAAGGTGAGCTCGTAGCCGGAATCTCTCCGCCCGTTCACGAGCCGTCCGGCGACGGTCAGCGCGCCTCCCGTCTTCTCGACGCGCTCCACTGTCTGGTCAGGGAGACGCTCTTATATCTCGTCCTCGACGGAGAAGTGCGCCCTCGACTGAGTTACCGTCTCCTCGCCCTCCGCGGCCGACACGAAGCTCCTTCCGGGGATGCTGCTCCACAGAACCCGGCCCGGCCTATCAGCATGCGCGACGCTCAAGACGGTTCGGGAAGGTCCGCTGCCCTCCAGGGCGACCAAGAACTCGCCGATCCGGTACGAACCGGCGACGTCCCGTGAGACCCCCACGAGATCCCCCGAAGCCTCACCATCCCCGCCCCAGAGAAGATACGCGGCCAGGACCGCCAGAAGAACAGCCAGTCCCAACCCGGCAACTAGCTTCACCGGCCGACGTCTCTCGCGGAGCGAACCCTCCATCGTCCAAGTATCTCGCGTTATAGATTGCGCAGACACGGTAGCCCTGGAGCAGATTATGGCGCGCGCCCGGCCAGAAAGGCTTCTATCATGGCGCGGGCGATGCTGACCTTCGGCGGCAGGGGCGGCAGGTCATCGGGGTGGAACCAGCGGGCATCTTCGATCTCATCGGGGTCTCCGATCCGAACATCTCCGCCAGCCCATTCGGCCAGAAACCCGATCATGAGCGAGTTCGGGAACGGCCAGGGTTGGCTGCCGAAGTACCGTATTTCTCCCAACTCGACCCCGACCTCCTCGCCGACTTCGCGCCGCGCCGTCTCCTCGATGCTCTCCCCCGGTTCCACGAACCCCGCCAGAGCACTGTACATCCCAGGCGGGAAATGTGGCGAACGCGCCAGCAGCAGTTCGTCCTCACGATGGACCAGCATGATCGCCGCCGGACTCAAGCGCGGATAGTAGACCATCCCACAGTTCGGACACTTCCTGACAAACTCTTCCTGCCCCGGCCCTGTCTTTGTGCCACACTTTCCGCAAAACTGGTGCGTCCGGTTCCACTCCACGATCTGCTTCGCCCGCCCCGCCACCCGAAAGAAGT
>JACDGB010000221.1 GCA_013815485.1 Rubrobacter sp. | reverse complement strand
CCAGCGATAACCGCCGCCACCGGGATGGATGCGCTCTCGCACGGCATCGAATGCTACACCTGCGATTACCACCAGCCCTTCAACGACGCCGTGTCCCTCGCGGCCATCGAGCTGGCGGCGAACTGGCTACGCGCCGCCCACGAGGACGGCGCCAACCTGGAGGCCCGCACGCACATGGCCCATTCTGCTACCTTCGGCGGGCTCGCCTATGGGACGGAGAGCGCGGGGGCGGCCCACGCCATGAGCCAATCCGCTGGCGGCGTCCACGACTGTCCGCACGGCGCCCTCACGGCCCGTGTCCTCGGCCCCGTCTGCGAATACAACGCCCCGGCATCCCCCGAACGCTACGCCCGCGTCGCCCAAGCCCTCGGCGCGGATACGCGCGGGCTGACGCCGCTCGAAGCCGCCGAAGCAGGCATCGCGGAGCTTGATCGGCTCACGGAGGATGTCGGCATCCCGACGATGGAGGAGCTTGGGTTCTCCGAAGAAGAGATACCGCACCTCGCCCGTATCGCCTTCGAGGATCCGCAGACGGTCGGCAACCCGCGCGAGGTCACGGTCTCCGGCTACGAGGAAATCTACAGAAACACCTTCTCCAGAGAGGGGATGTGATGTACACGCAAACGAAGGATTACCCGATGTACGTCGCGGGCGAATGGTCCCCCGGAAATTCGGGTGCTCGCATTGAGGCGACGAGCCCGGCGACCGGAGAGAAGATCGGGACCGTCCCCGAAGGCGACCGCGATGACGTCCGACGCGCGATAGACGCCGCGAACGAAGCCTGGCCCCTCTGGGCCGCGCTCTCCGCCTTCGAACGCGCCGCCACAATGAACCGTGTGGCCGACATTATCGAAGAGCGTCGAGAGGACCTCGCGTGGACGCTCACACTGGATCAGGGCAAGCCACTGGTGGCTGAAGCCTACGACGAGGTGGATGAGCTAGTCGCGTACTTCCGCATGGCCGCAAGCGACGCGACGCGCCTCGACGGTTCGATGCCGCCATCGGTGGACGCCGGTAAGAGGGTGTTTCTGTACCGCGTCCCGCGTGGGGTGGTGGGTGTGATCTCCCCGTGGAACTGGCCTTACACGATGCCCGCGGAGCTGATGGCCCCAGCCCTCGCCTCGGGCAACGCCGTAGTCTGGGCACCGGCCTCATCCACCTCGGTCTGCGCCGTGAAACTCGCCGAATGTATCGTGGACGCCGGTATCCCCCCAGGCGTCTTCAACATGGTCACCGGCCCCGGCTCCGTCGTCGGAGACGAAGTGGCCGCCAACCCCGGCACGCAATCCGTGGCCTTCATCGGCTCGACCGCGACCGGCCGCAAGGTCGCCGAACGCGCCGCCGGGAAGGCCCTCCTTCTGGAAATGGGCGGCAACGGGCCGATGGTGGTGCTTGATGACGCCGACCTCGACGCGGCGGCTGACGCGAGCCTCGTCTCCGCCTTTCTCGGGGCCGGACAGAGTTGCACCGCCGGGGAGCGATTCCTCGTCCAGGAGGCCGTCCACGACGCCTTCCTCGAAAAGCTGCTCGCCGCGATGGACCGGGAGACCAGGCTCGGGGACCCCTTCGACCCGACCACGACGCTCGGCCCGCTCAACAACGAGCCCACGGCCACGAAGATGGACCGGCACGTCGCCGACGCCGTGGAGCGGGGAGCCAGGCTCATCAGCGGCGGTGCCCGCGCCGAAGGTTTCCCGACGCGCCTCTACTACCAACCGACCATCCTCGACGGGGTGACCGAAGAGATGCTGGTGGCGCGCGAGGAGACCTTCGGACCCATAATCCCACTGACAACCATCCGCGACGAATCCGAGGCGCTTCGCATGGTCAACTCATCGCCTTTTGGGTTGCTCGCCGCCGTCTGGACGCGGGACCTGGGGCGCGGCCTGCGCTTCGCCGAATCCGTGCGTACTGGATGGGTCAACATAAACGCCTCGACGAACCACTGGGAAAGCCACCTTCCCTTCGGCGGCCGCGCCGGCGCAAGCTCCGGCACCGGGCGCGTCGGAGGACGCTACCCGATGGAGACATTTACGGAACTCAAGACCGTTATCCTCAACCTGGAGTAGCTGTCAGGTCTCGCGGGGGTCGGCGGCCTCTGCCAGGGACGCGCCGCCGCGCACCTCGCGAAACCAGTTCAGGGCCACTCGGGGGGACGCGCCGTCCACATTGGGGGCGCCAACGTTCAGCGCCGCATCGCCAGTGTCAACCGTCCGCGCCTCGACCGAGAAGCGGGCGATGCCCGTCGCGTTCGGGACGCTTGCGTGCAGGTGAGCCCCGGAGAAGCAGAGGAGGTCGCCCGGTGAGATCACGGGCCGCAGCTCGGAGGCGGTGTCCACGGGCTCTTCCGGCTCGGGGACGAGGGCGACAGGCTCTCCAGCTCGTCGCCGGACGCGCACCTCCTCCAGGTCCCACACGCCGCTTGTGTTGTTCAGCGGCCTCGACCAGTAGTCTGGATAGAAAGCGAGGGTGCGGCCGGCGGTGATCGGATAGATGGGAGCCCACCAGTTCGTCTGCGAATACACGTTGGATGACCAGGTGTCGCGGTGATGTCCGAGCTTCGCGGCCCTACCGCTCGCGTACTCCTCGCCGGAAGGCAGGACGCGCAGGTACAGCCAGTCCCAACAGATGCGTCCGAGGTCCACGCCGGTACTTTCCAGGGCCGCCAGGAACAGCCTCTTCGCATCTTCGTGCTCCCGGAACCGCTTCTGGAGCGTTTCGATCCGGGCCAGGTAGTCGTCCCGGTCCATCTCGAACTGGGCCCTGACCGGATCTCCTGTGTCCAGCGACTCCCGGATCAGGGCATCGGTGAAGGCACAAAACTCCCTCATGGGCGAGACAGCCTTGAAGACGAGCAGGTCGCCATCGTAGACTATCTGCCGCCTCTCCTCGTCCGCCAGCGAACCCAAGATCTCCCGCACCGCTAACGCCATCCCGCACCTCCAAAAAAGTCTCTGGGGGTCACGTCTACCCGATTCTTGAGGATCTTTGTTCCTCTTGCACCTGCCGGACGAAGTCGGCCATGCTGGCAGCGTGGAAGGTCGGCGTCACGACCTGTTCGGGTCTCGGGGTAGCCCCGAAGCCACCTTTACCGTGGCGTCTCTCAATCCACATCGTGGCGAAGCCCAGCGCAGTGGCCGGGGCGATGTCGTGGTATTGGCTCTGGGCCGTGTGAAGAATGTCTTTCTTCTCCACACCTATCGGGGCAAGTTTCTCCAGAACGTACTCGAACACCCTCGGGCTCGGCTTGTTCACACCCACCTCATCGCAGGTGATCCGCTCCTCGAACGGATCACCCATGTTCGCGCTCATGCGTTCCAATGCCCACGCGTCGGCGTTCGTCACGGCCACGAGCCGATACAGGCTCCCGAGTTCTTTCAACGCCTCCACCGTATCGGGGAAAGGAGGCCACGCCCGAATAGAGTCCCTGAACCCCTCCGCATCCTCATCGTGGAACTCGATGCTCCAATCCGATGCCATGTCGCGGTAAATGAAGGCCAGCATCTTCGTGAACGTCTTCTCCGGGGTCGTCCTCTGATACTTGTCCTCGACCGCGGCGAAGGTGGTGAGGATCTCTCCATCCGTCTTCGACGCCCCGTACCGGCGCAGCGTTGGCCGGAACCAGTCCAGGATTCCAGTCTCGAAATCAATGAGCGTACCCACCACGTCGAACGTCAGCGTATCGAAGTCGCTGAATTTCATAGCGTCACCACGCGCATTCACTTCTCCATGCAATCTGGGAACCTATCAGTGCGTTTGCAACCCCGAGTGCCCTACCAGAACGTCCTCACGTCCTCGGCGCGGGGGAAGGAGCGGAGATGTCCGTTACGCTGCTCTGTCTGTCCGTTGCGGCCTGGCTGGAGGCTGTCGCGGTCGGACGTTCGCCTTTCTCCCGTGAGGCGGTCGAGGTGGAAGAGGCTGATGTCGTGGCGGGTCAGGCCCGTGGTGGCGAGGTCGGCCATGACCTCGCCGATCACGCTGGCGAACTTGAAGCCGTGCCCGGAACAGGGCGAGGCGAAACTCACCTGCGGATATTCTGGGTGCAAATCCATGACGAAGTGATGGTCGGGCGTGTTGGTGAACATGCAGGTCTGCAAGTCCATCGTCGGCCCGCAACCGTCAGGGAAGTACCGCTCGGCGAAGCTACGCAGTACCTTTTCGTCGTAGTCGTGGGGTTGGCGATCTATCTCGTCGGCGGGTCCGGTCTCGTAGAGGTGGAAGTATTTGCCGAACTTGAAGCCCGGCACGCCGAATATGGGGAAGCCGTAGAAACGTCCCTCATCCACCAGCAGATTGAAGACCGGGAAGTTGTCTGGGCGGAAGTGTTCGGGGCGTTCTGGTTGCAGCCAGGCGAGAACTTGCCTTTCCGGCACGGCGAGCCCGTCGAGAACGTCGAGGAAATCTCTGTTCCAGGCGCCGGCTGTCACGACTAGACGGTCGGCTTCGTAGG
>JACDGB010000220.1 GCA_013815485.1 Rubrobacter sp. | reverse complement strand
GGTCGCGCTGATCGAGGCCGCGGAACGCTTCGATCACCGGCTGCCGGAGGTCTTCGGGGGACATTCGCGGGAGGAGGGTCGCGGGCCGGTCGAGTACCCGACCTCGTGCAGCCCTCAGGCGTGGGCTGCCGGGACCATCCCGCTGCTCGCGCGGACGATGCTCGGCGTCGACCCCGACCCCGAGCCGCGGAGCCTCCTCGCCGCTCCGGTCCTGCCCGAGGGCGTCGAGTATCTCCGGCTGGAAGGCATTCCGGCATTCGGAGAAAGCGTCTCATCGGGGGCGTAGCGGGGTCGCGCCGAGGACGACTGCCTCGACGCCCGAGTCGTTCCACGTACCGCTTCCGTCAACTCCAGTCCTTTGTTTTCCACGGTCGCGCTCTACACTGGTGGCATGGGATATTCGTACAGCGGCGTAGATTTGCGGCGGCATCCGGAGCGGTACAGGATCGGACGCGGTGAGCAGGGCGTCTTTCACGCCGAGCCGTACAAGAGCGAGTTGCTGCCTCTGTGGAGGTACAGGGACGAAGCAGCCGCGAGGGAGTCGGCGGATGCCATCCACGGAAAGTTTCGTGAATACAGGGCCGAAGGTGACTTCGTGGGGATGGACGTGGCGAGGAAGTTCTTGCAGATGGGGTGGACCCGCTCGCGGCGCTACGCGAAGTACCGGAGCGGCAAGAAGAGCGAGCCGCTCCAAGAACTCGACGTGGAGAAACAACGGGCGGCGGAGGTCTTCCATGAGAAGTGGCGGATCGCCGCCGAAGACCCGGAGTACCTGCGCCTCAAACAAGAGCACCGGGACCGCAACGAATAGGCTCGCCATGTTTAGCGAGGCGCGGTAAAGGTCAAGGTAGCTTGAGGAGCCAACGGAGAGAGTGGAGGTTCTATTGAAGAGTGCGGGTTTGGCGGCTGTATTGAGCTTCTTCTTGCCGGGTCTCGGGCAGATCTACAACGGTGAGATCCTCAAGGGGCTCGTCCTGATCGTCATAGACGCCATCAACGCGGCACTTATGTTTGTCCTCATAAGTTTCGTGACGCATGTAATAACGGTCATCTACGCGATCTACGACGCCTACAGTACCGCCGAACAAATCAACGCGAGCCAGGGTCCCGGACGGTCACTCTTCTGAGCGCCATGGACGAACATCTCCTGCTCCTCGAAAGCGCGGTAACCGCCATAGACGAAGCGGCCTCAGCCGTAAAGCGAGAGGTCGAGCGCGACCGACTCGCCGAGACGACCCTGGCACGTCTCTCCACCGTCGAGGCCGAACTAAACCGCAGCCGCATCTCTCTTGAGAAAATCATCCGTGATGAGATGGGATAAAGCCCGTCAGCAATTCAGCATCTTGGAGCGTCGGCGTTTGCCAGTAGCGACGGGCTGACTAGCTCCTTCAATCAATTCGCGCATTCGCCGGTGCTGACGGATTCTTTGCTGTCTTCGGCGGTATCGAGGAGACGTTCGACGATCTGGGACGGGATGCCGAATCCGGCTTCGTTTGAGTCGGCGCGGCTGGCGAACACGGTGGCTACTACCTCGCCGTCGGCGTTGACGGCGGGGCCGCCGGAGTTTCCGGGTCTGACGTAGGCGCGGAAGCTGGTCACGGTGCGCTGCACGGGTCCGAGGTCGTATGCGTCGGTGGAGATCACGCGCCGTGTACCGCCGGTGCGGGCGGGCCGCACGTCGAGCGGGCCGTTCTCCGGGAAGCCGAAGACGGCGGCGGACTGGCCGGGCTTCGGCTCGGAGAGCGGCAAGGGGCGCAGCCCGAGCCTCCTGACGCGCAGGATGGCGACATCGTTGCGTTCGTCGAAGAGGATCACGCGCCCGCGAAGGTGAGGCCCCATGCCGCCGGGCTGCACCCTGGTTATGGCCTCGCCGGCGACGACGTGGGCGTTGGTGACCACGAGGTTTGGGGCGGCGACCCAGCCCGAGCCCTCGACCCCGTAACCGCACGCGATGCCGCTTATGCGCGCCATCCGCGAGCCCGCCGAAAGGATCTCTGGGTCGCTCGTGATGGTTGTGTTCGGGTCGGCCACGTCGGCCTCGGGACTTCGGATTTCCGGTAGCGGATCCAGCCTAGCTACGGCCTGCATGAACGGCTCGGAAGATATCCGATCTTCGAGGGTCCGCAGCATTTTGGAGTCCTCCACCGCCGGGTGAAGGCTGGAGAAGAAAGGCGTCTGCAATGCGAAAGCCCCGACGACCCAGACCAGCGTCAGGGAGAGCGCCAGGCCGAGCGCCGCGCCCCCGGTCCCGTCCAGCGCCCCCGAGACGGGACCCGTGAGACGGTTGCGTAGCGAGCCCCCGAAGGCGCGGGCCAGCACCTCCCCGAGTACCGCGAAAGCCACCACGCTCGCCAGAGTGATCCCCGACCGGAACATCGGACTCTCGTTCTCCGGCAACAGCAACGGTGCGAGCCTGGAGCCCAGAGCAGCCCCCACGACCACCCCGGCCAGCGAGAACGCGCTCGCCAGAAACCCCGTCCGCGCTCCTCTGAGCACCGCCGCGAGCACGAAGATCAGGATGAAAAGGTCCACTACGTTCAGGTCAGGGAAACTCATCGGCCAGATTTTACCGCCGGAATATAACTTTGACCGCTTCCGGGTTCCGCCTCGCCTATATAATCCAGTGATGATAAATGCCACGGAATTCATGCCGGATATACAGAAGACGCTCGAAGAGCGGGACGAACCAGCCTACCGCGTGAAGCAAGTCTACTCCGCCCTGACGGTCTCCCTTGTCCGGGACTGGGAGGAGGCGACGAGCCTGCCCAAGAGCCTGCGGGCCGCGCTCTCGGAGGAGGCTCCGGCTGCGTCTCTGGGATTGGAGACCATCTCCAGGGCGACCGACGGGACGCGGAAGTACCTCTTCAGGACGCATGACGGACACGCCATAGAGACGGTCATGATCCCCGAGAAGGGCCGCCGCACCGTCTGTATATCCACTCAGGTTGGATGTCCGATGGCCTGCAAGTTCTGCGCCACGGGTTTGCTTGGCATCAAGCGCAATTTGAAGGCGCGGGAGATCGCCGAGCAAGTCTTCGTCGCCGCCCGTGACATCGCCCCGGACGGGGACCGCGTCTCCAACGTCGTCGTGATGGGGATGGGCGAGCCGATGCTCAACTACAACGAGACGCTGCGCGCCCTCAAGGTACTCAACGATCAGGATGGATTCAATCTGGCCGCGCGGCACATCGCGGTTTCGACGAGTGGGTTGGTGGATAAGATCCGGCGTTTCGCCGACGAGCTGGAGCAGTTTCATCTGGCGATATCGCTTCATACGCCTTTCGGGGACGAGCGAGAGGAGATCATGCCCATCGCCGCCCGCCACTCGATCCCCGAGCTTATGGACGCCGCCCGCTATTACGTCCAGACCACGCGGCGCAAGCTGTTCTTCGAGTACACGCTGCTCGCCGGAGTGAACGACCAGCCGCGCCACGTCGAGGGGCTGGCTGAACTGCTCGACGATCCGCTTTATCATCTCAACCTGCTGCGGTTCAACTGGACCGACACGGGTTTCTCGGCGACCTCGAAGCGGAGGGCGAAGGAGTTCCTCAATCACGCCAGAGATCTCGGCCTCTCGGCGACGCTGCGTCCCAGCCGGGGCGAGGACATAGACGCTGCTTGCGGCCAGCTCGCCGCGAAGGACCTGCGAGGCCGTCCGGCGATACCCATGATCGGGGCTTGAAAGACGAGCCTTCAGAGCGGCTCGACCCACGCGCCCGAACCCTGTGGCGGATAGTGGGCGCCCTCAACGCCCTGCCGCTTCTGGCCGGAGGCGCGGGTGGGAGTTGGGCATGGTTGAAGCTGACGGATGTTTCGTTCTTTGTCTGGATACTACCTGCCGTGGCGGCGGTGGCGTTGCTTGTGCTGATGGTCGTGGTGGCGCCTACGTTGCGGTGGCGGCGGTGGCGGTATGAGATCCGGACTGACGAAGTGGACTTGCAGCGTGGCATCGTATGGGTCGCCCGCACCCTCGTGCCGCTGGCCCGCATCCAGCACGTTGACACCCGCAGCGGCCCGTTGCAGCGTCGGTTCGGGCTGGCGACCGTCGTGTTCTACACGGCGGCTGGGGCGAACCAGATCCCCGAACTCTCCGCCCCCGTGGCCGCCGGGGTGCGCGACCGCATCGCCGCCCTGACCAAAGATGGCCTCGACGTGTGAGGATGGCATGAACTCCGAGATGGGAAGTTCGGGCGGAGACCAGGCAAACAACTCTCCGCTACGTCTTCACCCGGCGGCCATGCTCATCGGGGCCTTGAGGACCGTCCGGCGGTGGGTCGGCGCGCTCGTCATTCCTGGCGGCGCATTCCTGGCGAGTCAGGGCTTCGGCATTCGGACCATCCTCCTCGTAGTGGCCGGTTTTATCGTGGTCGCGGCGCTCGCGGCGGTATGGGGGTTCCTCGCGTGGCGAGCCACGACTTATATGGTGTCGGGTGGCGCGTTTCATCTTCGGC
>JACDGB010000022.1 GCA_013815485.1 Rubrobacter sp. | reverse complement strand
GCTTGGCGGCCTTGCGATAGGCTTCGTGCCGGAGATACCGGAGATCTCACTTCCCCCGGAGGTGATCTTCCTGGTCTTCCTGCCTCCGCTGCTGAACTCGGCTGCCTTTTCATCCTCGCCCCTCGATCTTCGCGCCCACCTCAGGGCGATCTCGCTTCTGGCGCTTGGCCTCGTACTCGCGACGATCCTCGCGGTCGCCGCCGTGGCCCACTTCGCCATCGGGCTGTCGTGGCCGGTTGCGTTCGTGCTCGGGGCGATCCTCTCGCCGACGGACCCGGTGGCGGCGGAGGCGATCTTCCGCCGCCTCGGCGTGCCCGAGCGCGTTAGCACGGTCATCGGGGGAGAGAGCCTGATCAACGACGGCTCCGCCCTCGTCGCATTCCGCCTTGCCGTCGGCGCCGTGGTCGGCGGAACGTTCTCCATATGGCAGGCTGGCCTGAGCTTCTTGCTCGTCGGCGGCGGGGGACTCTTGCTCGGCCTGGTCTTGGCCCGCGTCTTTACGCCCCTGTGGGGACGCATCACAGACCCATCCATCCTCATCGTGGTCTCGGTAGTGATGCCCTACGCGACCTACGTGCTGGCCGAGGAGCTTCACGCATCCGGCATCCTGGCGGTGGTGGCCTTCGGGCTGTACCAGGGATGGCACTCTCCGACGCTCTTTCCGGGGGCTTCAGCGCGCTTGCAGGCCCTCGGTTTCTGGGGCGTTCTGACCTTCTTGCTGGATTCGCTGCTCTTCATTCTGGTCGGACTCCAGTTCCCAGCCATCTTCGAGGGGGCGCAGGACCAGACCGTGGGAGAATTACTATCCTATGCCACGCTGGTCTGCGGCGTGGTGATAGTGACCCGGATGCTCTGGTTTTTCAGCATCCCCTACGCGCACCCCATCTTCAACCGTATAGTGCGGATCAACTACCTGCGCGCACCCTGGCGGGAACGGGTGGTAATGGGCTGGAGCGGACTCCGGGGCGCGGTCTCGCTGGCCGCCGCCCTCGCCATCCCCCTGACCGTGCCCGGCGGTGGAGATTTTCCCCAACGCGACTTGATCATCTTCCTCGCCTTCTGCACTATCCTGGCGACGCTGGTATTGCAGGGCCTGACCTTGCCGCCCTTGATCCGGACCCTCAACCTGAGAGCCGACGAAGCAGCCCTGACCATGGCCGAGCTTCGAGCCCGAGTCAAAGCATCCCGCGCCGCCCTCTCCCGTCTGGAAGAGTTGAGCGAAGATGACCGTTTCTCGGATAACAACCACGAGCAGATGCGCGAATACTACGAAAACAGGATCGAACGCTACAACTCCGGCCTCGAAGCCGGAGGCACCACCGAGGAGTATGCGGCCAGTTCCTCATCCTGGCGCGACTGGCGGCGCTCTCTGCTGTCGGCGGAGCGCGAAGAACTGCTCTCCCTGCGCAACAGCGGCGACATCAGCCCCGAAGTCATGCGCCGCATAGAACGCGACCTCGACCTCGAAGAGTCCCGCATCGGAGGCTGATGCGGAATCCTGGCGAAGAGTCCGCTTCGTGAGTCGGAAAGAAAAAACACGACTCACGATCAGGATAAGACCCGAAGTTATCAACCGGATTTCGTATGAAGCTCCACCCTGGAAGCGTCTACCGCAGCTTCGTCTAGCTCCCGGCCTCCAGATGCGGCGCGAGGAGTGGCAGGTCCGCTGGGCCGAGACGGTCTGAGGCGGTCTTGAGTTGGTGCCAGTGGGGGTAGATCAAAGGCGGCGCACTCACTTCGTCCAAGCGGCGCCTCTCGTCCTCAGAGAGTTCCAGATCGGCGGCCTTCAAATTATCTTCGAGTTGTTCCTCGGTGCGCGCCCCGACGATGACGGAGGCCACCCCCGGACGACCGAGCAACCACGCCAGGGAGACCTGGGCGGCCGAGACACCGCGACTGTCGGCGATCTCCACGAGCACGTCTATGATGTCGTAGAGTTTGTCCGGGTCGTGGACGGGAGGCTCGTCCCAGCCCTCGACGTGCCGGCCTTCCTCTGCGTCCTTGTCACGCCGGTACTTGCCTGAGAGCAAGCCGCCGGCCAGCGGGCTCCAGACGAGGATGGAGCAGCCCTGATCCAGGGCAATCGGAACCAGCTCGTACTCGGCCTCCCGCGCCTGGAGCGTGTAGTGGATCTGCTGGCTGACGTACCGCTCAAGTCCCAGCCGCTCGGAGGTCCCGAGCGCCTTCATGAGCTGCCAGCCTGAGTAGTTCGAGGAGCCTATGTACCGTACCTTGCCGCTCTTCACGAGCGTATCGAGTGCTTCGAGGGTCTCGTCCTGCGGCGTGATCCCATCCCACTCATGGACCTGATACAGGTCTATGTAATCCGTGCCGAGCCGCCGCAAACTCTCCTCGCACTGGCGAATGATGTGGTAACGGGAGAGACCGGCGTCGTTCGGGCCGTCGCCCATCGTCATGCGGGCCTTCGTAGCCAGCAGAAGATCATCACGCCTGCCCGAGACAGCCTGCCCGAGTATCTCCTCGGACTCACCGGCGGAGTAGATATTGGCGGTATCGAAGAGGTTGATGCCAGCGTCCAGGCACATATCCACCTGGCGTTTTGCTCCGTCAACGTCCGTCGAGCCGACCTTGCCGAAACCGCCCTGTCCCCCGAAGGTCATCGTTCCCAACGTCATGCTGGAGACGAACAATCCGGAGCGTCCGAGCTGACGATACTGCATCCGAGCCTCCCTCTCTAGCGTCCAAACCGTGAGTTTATGTCCCGTACAGCGTGTGTTTCAAACCTGTGACTTCGCGCCAGGCGGCGTGGTACGTGGAATGGCGGCGCTCGTGCCACTCCTCGTCCTCACGCTTCCGAATGCCTCGTAGGAATAGGAGTCGGTGAGCTTGATCCCGCCCGTGAGGCCAACCACGCTGCCTACCTGGTCGTAGTGACAGTAGCTCGGCGTCACCGTCCCCGCTCGCCTAGATATGGCCCTGTCTCCAAGCCCCCTCGTGTAGTACGTCGGGGATGCGGTGCCGGTGTTCTCCTGGACGACTTCCGCTCCGTCAAAGAGGTAGTCGGTTCTGGTGGTGCCGGAGGTCGCAGAGGCCATGCGTCCGAAAGGGTCTCGCTCGTAGGTATTGGTTCCGGCCCTCACTAGTTGATCCTCATAGTCGTAGGCGTTGCCAACATACTGGAAAGGCTAGGTGCTGGTGCTGATCCTGGATTTCACGAATGTTGCAGGATTCCTACCCCGCGGGCCAACATAGCCAAGCCAGTCAATACGGTTACCAGCCGCAGGAGTCGTGATGAACGCTGCGAAAGTTCTATACTGTGACCCGTCGCCCCGCCCCATATCAGAGGGAGGATTCCAAGTCAAACCCATAAGACTCCGATAAAGATGCTGATTTTGTCAGCATTCACGATGCGACTCCCTCAATTGTTTAGTCGTTTGCTCTCCCTTCCGCTCATTCATCCTCGCACTACTGTTGAGTTGAGGGATGGTCATATGCGCGGCGCAGTATCGTTCTCGCTACTTCTTCCTTATCGCCGTACTCGCGGGCTATCTTTTCCAGATCTTCCTCCGGCACTCCAGCGTCGCGGAGCCGGTTCGGAAGCCCGAGTTTCTCTACCAGCGCCGCTACACGCTCCGCGGGCTCGCCGCCGAGGGCATCGCTCAGTCTTTGCCATCGTTCCTCCGGCGTTTGATCCCTTACCGCTTCGAGGCTCGGGGCGAGGGTGATGCACGAGGTGACGCCGTGTGGAACCTCATAGCTAGCCCCGATCCTGCGCCCCAGCTCGTGCGAGAGCCCCATCGGGGTGTTCAATGGACCGAAGTAGGCGAGCCAAGCGGCGATCTGAAGTTCGGAACGGATATCGAGGTCTTCCGGCTCCTGCTTCGAGCGAGGCAAATATTCCATCAGCCGCTTCGCTCCTTCGAGGCCGGTTACGTCGGTTACCGGATGTTCGCCGCCGTAGAGGAAGCCTTCGACCGCGTGATCTAGAGCCCGGATACCCGTCGAGAGCCAGAGTTCCTCTGGCGTGAATACCGTCGCCTCAGGGTCGAGGATGACCACGGGTGGGACGGCCCTTGCATCCGCGAAGCCGCTCTTTTTGCCCGCCACCTCATCGGTGACGCCGACGCGGTGCGCCCACTCGGCCCCGGATAGCGTCGTGGGTACTGCTACCTGCGCGGGATACGAGAGTTGCCGCGCAACGGCTTTTGTCCCGTCCATGACGCTGCCGCCGCCGACGCCCACGAGCATGTCCGCGCCGGACATCTCAGCCTCCCCCGCCGCCATCTCGACGACGCTCCCCGGCGTGTGCTGGCTCATGCCCGCGAAAGTACCGGCGTGTCTCTCGCCGAGCAGGTCTTCGACGCGCTGGATGAGATCCGTCTCCTCATGCAGCGTGCGTCCGGTTATGATGAAGGCCCGATCCGAAGACCGGGCCTCCTCTTCCAGTCTCTCCAGGCAACCCGCGCCGAAATGAACGCGGCTCGTGGGCAAGAATGTGTGGGTTCCGGGTTTCACGCCCCGGATTGTACACACGTTACCGGCACATCATCCGGCGCGCCCGGCTCCCTCCCATCCGTGTCCGCGGAGGTAATCCTCGAGGCTGGTCAATCCAGGGTGCTCGGATCTCAGGGCACCGATATCGGCTTCGTAGCCCACGTCGTCGAACCAGCGGTACATGACGGCGAACTCCTCGCCCATCTGCTCCTCGAACTGATCCCAGGGCGTCTGGACGTAGCTGACCTCGCGCCCGGTGACGCGGGAAAAAGCACCAGCGATATCGGTCATCGTCATCTCATCCCCAGCGAGGTCTACTTCGCGTCCGATCCACTGGTCTGGATTCTCGAAGGCGAGCGCCGCGAACGCCCCGATATCCTCGACGGCTACGTTCTGGAGGGGTTTCTCCGGGTCGAGCGGCTGGGGGAGCGCGCCGCCGAGGATCGGCTCGCGCATCCACTCCCAGTTCTGCATGAAGAAGACGGGACGCAGCACCGTGCATGGAAGCCCGATCCCACGCGCATGCTCCTCGACCTCCCACTTGCTGTCGAAGTGCGGGATGCCCGTCTCCTTGTGCGCGCTGCCGACGGAACTGTAGACGAAGTGCTCGACGCCAGTCTCCTTCGCCGCGTCCGCGAGCGCCTTGCCCTGCCGAACCTCGCCCTCCACGCCGGTCTCCGCGAACTGCTGCACCGAGAACACGCCGCGCACGCCTTCCAGCGCCCGCTCGATGGATGCGCGGTCGTCCAGATCTCCCTCGACGACTTCCGCGCCGAGCCCGGCAAGCTCCTTCGCAGCCGGCTTCTGCGTGTCCCGTGTGAGCACCCGCACCGCGAAGCCACGCTCCAGCAACTTCCTCGCCACCGCGCCACCCTGTTGACCCGTCGCTCCCGTCACCAGGATCAATCGTCCATCTTCCATGCTCTTTCCCTTCCCTCAGACATCTCGACACTTACAACCGCAAACGGCGGAGGCCCGGCCTGCAAGCCGGACCACCCTCGATCATCATCCTAGAATAGCGACAGCGGCCAGTTCGCCGCGCCGTGCATCAGGGTCAGGGACGCGCCCGCGAGCCCGAGGTTCTTCAGAAAGTTGACCTGTTCACCCATGCGCTGGACCGGATCCTCGATGGTCCAGTAGTTGTGCATCATCAAAGTCGTGGGGATGAGGAAGAGGATCAGGATCAGCAGACCCAGTACAGGCAACACCCCGAGCACCACGGAGAGCCCGCCCAGGATCAACATGACCCCGGTTCCCCCGACGGCGAGGCTAGGTGCGGGGACGTTCTTGGATCCAGCGTACCCGGACATCATCTTCAGGTTGGCGAAGTGGTTGAACCCGGCCATGATGAAGTATCCGCCGAAGACGATCCGGCCCAAAAGCAACAGTATTTCCATTATTCGATTCTCCTTTTCTATACCCGGCTCGGGGCGAGCGCCCCGGCCTTTTCGACTATCCGCCGTCCCTGTTGACGCGCCGCGATGCGGGCAAGTCTACGAACATTGCCCGTCAATCTGTAGTAGATCACCGCCATCGTTGCTCCTTTCACGTAAACGGACTTGCGTCCACTTCAAAGTCGGAGGGTAACGCGGTAGACTTCTGGTGTCAAGTTTTTGGGAGTCGTGAGGATGGAACCGATAGAGATAAAACGCAAAGAAGAGCGATGGAACCTGGACCATCTGGGCCGGGGGGCGGCATCCGGGCCGGAGAGGCGGGACGCGGCGCGCAACCGGCGGGCCATCGTGGAGGCGGCGCGGGCGTTGTTCGAGGAACGTGGCGTCACGAGCGTCACCATGGAGCAGGTGGCGCGGGCGGCTGGGGTTGGGAAGGGCACGCTCTACCGCCGTTTTCCGCACAAGGGTTTGCTGTGCCAGGCGCTCCTGGATGCGCCTACGCGGGAGTTCCAGCAAGAGACGATGGAGACGCTTGCCTCGCCTGGCATGGGGCCGATGGAGAAGCTCGACCGTTTCCTAGATGGGCTCGTGCATTTCACCGAAGACAACCTCGACCTGCTCTATGGTGGCAACGAGCCTCTGTGCGGGGAGGATAGGATCTCCCGCTACGCCCATCCCGCTTTCGATTGGCGGCGATGGACCATACTCGGCCTCTTGCGGGAGGCCAGGCGCGACGGAGAGATAGACCACGGCCTGGACATCGAGTACATCGCGGCGGCCATCCTCGCCCCGCTCGACGTGGACTTCTTCTACTACCAACGCCGCGTTCAAGAGATACCGGTCGAACGCATCAGCGCCGGGCTTCGCTCCCTCGCGCCGGGCGCGCAAAGTAACTGACAACGACAAGGAGGAACACATGCAGCTCGGAGGCATACATCACGTCACGGCGGTCACCACGGAGGCCGCGGCCAACGTCGCTTTCTACACGCAGGCGCTCGGGATGCGTCTCGTCAAGAAGACCGTAAACCAGGACGATACATCCGCCTATCATCTCTTCTACGGCGACGAACTCGGGAATCCGGGGACCGAAGTCACCTTCTTCGACTGGCCGCAGTTCAGGATCGCGCCCAACCACCCCGGAGCCGGTGAGGTCTCCGAGACCGTCCTCCGAGTCCCCGACCGGGCCGCGCTGGATTGGTGGACGCGGCGTTTCACTGACATCGGAGTGGACCACGGCGATATAGAAGACCATGACGGACGCCCCACCCTCCCGTTCACGGACCCAGAAGGTCAGCGTCTCCGCCTCCTCGCCGATGGAGAAGATGGCGTCCCATCCGGCACGCCCTGGGACGGTAGTGACGTGCCCCGTGAGAGCGGAATAACGGGCCTCGGAGCCGTCGAGTTGACCGTGCGGGAGCTGGAGCCAACCGCTTGGGTACTCACCGAGGCGCTCGGCTTCCTGCGGATGGATGGGCGCGCGGAGGACGGTGGCCGGGTTGCCGTATTCGAGGTCGGGCCGGGAGGACCGGGGGCCGAAGTGCAGGTCGTGGAGCGGCCGGACGCCCCGGATGCACACCTGGGACGTGGCGGGGTGCATCACGTCGCCTTCCGGGCGCCGGATGATGAGGAGCACGCCGCATGGGGGAAGAAGCTGCGGGCGCACGGCCTCGGCGCGACGCCGGTCATAGACCGATTCTACTTCCGGTCCATCTACTTCAGGGAGCCGGGCGGCATCTTGTTCGAGATCGCCACGGACGGCCCCGGCTTCGCCACCGATGAGGACGCCGAACACCTCGGCGAGCGGCTCTCCCTGCCGCCGTTCCTCGAAGATCGCCGAGCGGAGATAGAGGCCGGATTGAAGCCGGTCCCATCCGGGAGAAGCGCCGCCACAAGTTAAGACCGGAGCCACAACGGGTATTCAGGCCGTCACGAATAGTTT
Source organism: Rubrobacter sp. (assembly GCA_013815485.1). Classification (GTDB taxonomy): domain Bacteria; phylum Actinomycetota; class Rubrobacteria; order Rubrobacterales; family Rubrobacteraceae; genus JACDGB01. The sequence continues at coordinate 3,626 of JACDGB010000022.1, read as the reverse complement.
GTGTCGAACGATAGAGAGGGAGGCTGGATGGGCAAGGAAGAGGACCACTTGAGCAGTCTGGCGACGTTGATGCTTCGTCTGGTGCTCGGTGGTTTCATGGCGGGCCACGGAGCGCAGAAGCTGTTCGGGTCCTTCGGTGGGCCTGGCATGGAGGGCACCGAGGCGATGGTCGAGTCGCAGGGTTTGAAGCCCCCGCGTCCGTGGGCCGTCATGGGCGGCGTCTCCGAGTTCGGCGGCGGCGCGCTCACGGCGCTCGGGTTGCTCAACCCACTGGGTCCCATCGGGGTCATCGCGGCGATGGCGATGGCGGCAAAGACGGTCCACGGAGGACAGCCGATCTGGGTGACCGAGGGCGGGGCAGAGTTCCCCGTCACCAACATCGCCGCCGCCACGGCCCTCATGCTTGGCGGCCCCGGCAAATATTCGCTTGACCGGGTACTCGGCCTGCGGGTCCCGGCCTGGATCTCCTTCCTCGCCCTCGTCGCGGTGGTCCTCTCCGTGGTCTACGGACCCGAGGATCAAACCGACCAGGAGCCAGCCGGCGAAGAAAGCAAAGGCGAGCCCGGAGCGTAGCAAGCTAAACAGTACGGGGTCTGGTCGAAGACTTCGCGCCTTGTCCTGTACGGGAGTCGTGAGATCGCAAGTCGTGTTTTCCTTTTCGACTCACGACTCCCGTACTTTACATCTTTACCGCGACCGGCTATACATTCGGCGTGTCCGAGAAGGAGAGAATCGGGAAGCGAGAGGCCGTGCGCGAGAGGCTCCGGCGGCGTTCGCGCATCCGACCGAAGGTGTACGGGTATCTCTCGGAGGAAAAGGAGTCGCTGCGGCAGGGGTTCGCGGCGTTGTTCCTGTCCTCGGTCGGGGAGTTGGTCGCCGGTCTCGTGCTGGCGAGCATTTCGGGTACGCTGGAGGAGTTGATCGGGCTTGCGGTCCTGATCCCCGCCGCCATCGGAATGCGCGGCGCTATCTTCGGCGCGATGGGTAGCCGCCTCTCAACCTCCATCCAAACCGGCCTCTTCAGCCTGAATTTGCGCCGCGGCGTCCTGGCGGAGAACGCGCAAGCCGCCGTCGTGCTTTCGCTCGTCTCCGGGGTATTCCTGGCGTTTCTGGCCCGCTTTTTGTGCGGCGTGCTCGGCGTCCCGACGGAGCTATCCGTCTTCGATTACGTGGTGATCTCCACGGTCGGCGGCATCCTGGCCGGGGTGCTTTTGCTCGGCATCACCGTCGTCGTGGCCCGCCTCTCCGTCGCCCGAGGCTGGGACATGGACAACATCGCCGCCCCCATGCTCACCGCCGCGGGCGACATCCTCACCCTCCCCGCGCTCGTCCTGACGACGTATCTCATAGGCATCCCCATCTTCTCGGATGGGCTGGCGGTCGTCTTGATCCTGGTTTCGGTCGCCACCGCCGTCCTGGGTTTTCGGCTCGGGGTGGCGAACCTGCGGCGCATATTGGCGGAGAGTTTGCCGCTTTTGGCATTGACCGGGACGGTAATGATTCTGGTCGGCCTCGCCCTGGAAGACCGCAAGGAGGTCTTCGTGACGCTGCCGGCCCTGTTCATTCTGCTGCCCGCTTTCTTGCAAGAGGGTGGGGCTTTGGGTGGCATCCTATCCAGCCGGCTGTCCTCGAAGGTGCATCTGGGTCTTCTCGCGCCGCGCGGCATTCCCGAGCCGGGGGCGTTCAGGGACTTCACGCTGACGTATATATTCGCGATCGGGGTTTACCTGTTCATCGGGGGAGCATCACACTGGCTGGCGGTCGGTCTGGGACAATTGAACCCCGGCTTGCTGGAGTCGCTCGGGTTGGGGGCAAGCACCCTCAGCCCTGGATTTCTGACGATGCTTGGCGTCAGCGCGCTCGCGGGGCTCTTGGCGACGACGGCGGCCGTGTTCGCGGCGTACTACGGCTCGACGGTCAGCTACCGGTTCGGGCTCGACCCCGACACGTACGGAATTCCGATCATCACGGCGACGGTGGACTTGCTCGGTTTCATGAGCCTTATAATTGCGTTGAACATCTTCGATCTGACGGGGTAGGGACATGCGAGATACGCGACCGAGAAACCTCAAGGACATGCTCGCCGAGGCGAAAGATACCTCCGAACTCATGGTGGACCTCGCCTACGCGGCCATCTTCTACAACTCCGAAGACATCTCCGAAGAGGTATTTCGACTGGAGGACCGCCTCAACTCGCTCGTCTTCGACATGCGGACACTGGCGATCCTCGCGGCCCGAAGCCCCGCCGACTCCGAGCAGATGGCCGGCATCTTGCAGGTCGTGCAGGATATAGAGAAGATCGGCAACGCCGCCAACGACATCGCCAAGATCGTGGTGAAAAGGCTCGGCGTGCCGACGGAGCTTTTGCAGGACATCCCGGAGGCAGAGGAAATCCCCTCCCGAGTCCGCATCCACGCCGACAGCGCCCTCGATGGCCGATCCCTGGGCGAGGTGGATCTGCCCGTCGAAACCGGGATGCGTCCCATCGCCATCCGCTCGGATGAAGAATGGAACTTCGATCCCGAACCGGAGGACGTGCTGCGGGCGCGCGACGTGCTCTTCCTTCAAGGTCCGCCCGAGGGCGTCGCGGAAGTGAGGGAGCTAGCAGGCGCGAGTCCGCTGCCAGAGGTGCCGGAAAGAGAAGATAGCCCGCTCTCTGAGTTGGAACGGGCGGTGGACATCCTCATCGAGATGAAGAACCTCTCGGAGGTGGCGGTCGGGCTCGCGTACTCGGCGCTGCTCTACCACGACGCCGGGCTCGCCCGCGAGGTCGTCTCCATCGAGAACGAGATGGACGAGATGCGCTACCGGCTGGAACGTTGGATCCTCTTGGCCGCCCGCCACATCGAGGACTCATCCCGCCTCCGCGGAATGCTGCACCTCGCAACCGCCTCCGAAACCATAACCGACTGCGCAATGGAGATGGTCTGGATGGTGGAGAAAGGCGAAGAAGTACACCCTGTCCTCTCCGCCGCCGTCGGAGAGTCGGATGAGATCGTGCTAAAGCTCACCGTCTCCCCAGGCTCCCCCGCCGACGGCAAGTCCCTCGAAGCCCTGCAACTGGAGACCGAGACCGGCATGTACGCACTCGCCGTCAACCGCGGCGGACGCTGGACGTACCGGCCCCGAGACTCCTACGTCCTGCGCGGCGAAGACTCGCTGCTAGCCACCGGCGTCCCCGAGGGCCTCGAACCCCTCGCCGCGCTCTTCGGCCACGAACTGGAAGAGCTGGAGGGATAATCCAGGGCAAAGCTCAGAAGTCCCGTCCGTTGATACTCACTCAAGCTGCCCTGTTCTGGACGCCGTTGGGGATTCTCGGCATCTCTCTGTATCTGGGTCTGATGACCCTATTCTCCGGCCTCGCGGCGGACCAGGTAGAGGGCTCGAACGACCTCCGGATATACCGGGCCACCGGCGAGGCCATGCTACGAGGCGAAATTCCCTACCGCGACTTCTTCATCGAGTACCCGCCCGGCAGCTTCGTGACGTTCGTCCCCCCAGCCCTCCTCTCCACTACCGCGTCTGGCTTCGCAGGACGCTTCGCCTCCGAGATGGCGCTTCTGATAGTGGCGTCCCTGATACTGGTAGCCCTCACCGCCCGCAAAAACGGTGGCCTCCGGTCCTGG